>CAZREK010000007.1:18452-21765 GCA_964598965.1 uncultured Bifidobacterium sp.
CGCGCGGCGGCACGTCGTACGCCGACGTGCACGTGGCGGAGAAGGAAGTGCTGTCACCCGCGGCATCGCATCCGCACGTGCTGGTCGCGTTCAACGCACCCAGCCTGGCCAAGTTCGGGCCAACAGTTCGCCCTGGCGGCGTGGTCCTGTACGACAGCTCGGTGGTGGCGGAGGTTCCCGCCGGCATCGGCGCCGACGTCCGCGTGGTCGGTGTGCCGTTCACCGCGGTGGCAAAGGAGCTCGGCTCGATCGTGGTCAAGAACGTCGTCGCTCTCGGCGCGCTGCAAGCGGTCACCCAGCTGTACCCGAAGCAGACCCTGGTCGACGCGATCCGTGCGTCACTCAGTGGTCATCGGGCGATGATCGCGCTGGACATGCAGGCCTTCGACCGCGGTATCGAACTGGCGACTGCTGTCACTGCCTGACGTCTTGCCAATCGGCGAGGGCGGCCGGACACTGGACGTACGGACAATCACGGAAGGGGGTCGACCATGCGTCGCTCCTGGTGGTACGTCGCTGTCGCGTCGCTGGCGAGTGCAGGACTTGCCTGTGGCGACGACGACACGAGCAAGGAACCCGTTGATCTGCTGTACATCAGTGACTCGTCGGGTTGGGGTGTGGCCGAGGAGTACGCCCGCTTGGCCGAGGAGGAACTCGGCAGACCGGTGAACATCATCGACTGGCGCGGTGGTGGCCAGTCGCTGGCCACGGTGATGACGATGATCGAGGACAACCCGGAGAAGGTCGCCCAGGCCGAGATCGTGGTGCTGCAGGGCAACCCGTTCGGCTCCGGCGTTCGTGAGGGTTTCGGCGAGTGCATGAACATCTACTCACCGCAGTCGCCCGGGCCGTACACCGTCGAGGACTTCGCGCCATACCAGGCGATGATGGAGGACGCGGTGTCGAAGATCATCGAGCTCCGTGATGGCCAGCCGACTGCGGTGCGTGTCGCCGACATCTACGTGGCCGATCCGGCGTGGTGGGTGGAGGTCGGGCTCGACGCCGACTGCCGCACGATCTGGGACGCCTCGTACCAGGCGATTCAGAACGTGGCCGCCGACACCGGTGCGATCTTCGTGTCCGCCTACGACGTCTACAACGGCCCGAACCATGACGAGGATCCGATCGAGAAGGGCATGCTGGCCAGCGACCGCATTCACCCCAGCCCGAAGGGTTCTGAGGCGATGGCCGCGGCGCTGCACGCGGTTGGCTACGCGGAGCTGACCGACGGCTGACCGTTGCCGGGAACCGGTCAGGCGACGTCGGACGTCCAAGTCTGTGAGTTCACAGAAGAGAAGGTGATTGAGATGAAGTCCCGTCGTTCCCTGAGGTTGGCGCTGGTCGCGGTCGTGCCGTTCGGTCTGCTGGCGGCATGCGATGACGACAGCAAGCCGTCGAGCACCACGGGTGCGTCCGAGATCGCCAACCCGGCATCCGAGTACTGCGTCGCCCAAGGCGGCACTGTGGAGATCGTCGACGAGTCGGGTGGTCAGGTGGGCTACTGCAACCTGCCTGATGGTCGTCGCATCGAGGAGTGGGAGTTCATGCGCACCAGCACCACCACCAACCCGTGACCGTGGCGCGTGCATGTCGGCCTGCTTAACCTGCGCAGGTGTCGGTGACAAGGTTGGGGCGCAGGGCGCTGTTGCGCGCAGGAATTGGTGCGGGCGTCGCGCTGGGCATTGGTGGCTGCACGTCCGCGGACGACGCGCAGGAGGGCGACACGATGAACACGAGCCGCCCCGGGTCCGTGCCCGCGCCGGCGGCGATGGTTCGTACATCGTGGTCCACCGACCCGTACACGTTCGGGTCGTACTCGTACCTGCCGGTCGGCGCCACACCACAAGCACGCCTCGACCTGTCCCAGCCGGTGGGGGCGCGCGTGTTCTTTGCCGGGGAAGCGCTGGACCCGGACAACCCGGCCACGGTGCACGGTGCGCGTGCAGCGGGGCTCGCCGCCGCCGAGCGCGTGGACTCCGTTACCGATGGCGGTGAGGTCGTGGTGGTCGTGGGTGCCGGCATCGCCGGTGCCAGCGCGGCGCACTGGCTGGCAGACGAGGGTTACCAGGTGGTGGTGCTGGAGGCGCGCTCGCGCGTGGGCGGTCGCTTGTACTCGCAGCGACCCGAGGGGTGGCCGGTGCCGGTGGAGCACGGGGCCAGCTGGGTGCACGATGTGGCCGCCAGCGATCTCACCGAGTTGCTTGCTGCGGACGGCATCGCCACCGTGCCGTTCGCGTACGACGACGTCGTGCTCGGCGCTGATGGCGGCATGGCCGACGACGACTTCACCGACGGTGTGGACGACGCCATCGAGGCCGCGATCGAGTGGGCCGATCGGCTGGACGGCGACGTGTCGTTGGCCGCAGCGATCGAACAGTCGGGCGTTGCCGCCGACTTGCAGCCCGGCGCGCTGGATCACTTCCTGCGCACGGAGTTGACCACCGAGTACGGCGCGGATGCCGACGAGGTGTCGGCGTGGTGGGGTACCGACGAGGGCAGCGAAGGCGACGACGTTTTGGTGGTGGGCGGATACGACGGCATCGTGCACACTCTGCTGGACGGTCTCGATGTGCGGCTGGAGCAGTCGGTGGCCGGAGTGGAGTACGGCGATGATGGGGTCACGGTCACGATCACCGACGGCCAGCGGGTGGAAGCAGACCGCGTGATCGTCACCGTCCCGCTGGGTGTTCTGCAGGCGGGTGTGATCACCTTCGAGCCGCCGTTGCCGGCTGCGCATCGCGCCGCGATCGATTCGTTGGCGATGGGTCTGCTGGACAAGGTCTGGCTGCGGTGGGAGGAACCGTGGTGGACCGAGACGTCACAGCAGTGGACTCGTCTTCCTGCCGAGGGCGAACAGGCTCCTTCCTTCGCGGAGTGGTTCAACCTCGCCGCCGTGTCGGGCGAGCCGGTGTTGTTGGGTCTCATCGGTGGTGCCGAGGCGCGTGAGTGGTCGCAGCGCAGCGACGAAGAAGTGCTTGCGGCCGCGCTCGCCTCGCTGGAACACTTCCGCGCCGGGGGATGGTGATCGGTGATGCGTGAGCAGATGCACGGGCCTGCGGTGTGGCGCACCGCCGATGTGGCCGACGACGGCAGTTGGCGGATTGCGCTGAACAGCGCGCAACGGTCGACGATCGTTGCCGCTGCCCGGCGCGCGAAGACTGACGGTCTCACGATCGAGTCGCTGACCGCTGACTCGTTTCCGCTGCCGGGTATGGAAGGTGCGATCGCGGGCTGGAGCCACATGTTGGAGGCCGGCCGCGGGTTCTTGCTGCTCACCGACTTCCCGATCGACCAACTCGACGAACACGAAACC
>CAZREK010000008.1:0-19940 GCA_964598965.1 uncultured Bifidobacterium sp.
CCGTGCAGTTCGACCGCGGGCACACCCGACTGGCCGAGCTGCTTCACCAGCCGCTTCGCGCCGTGCTTGGTGCGGGTGAACAACAGCGTGCGGTCGTGGCCGGCGGCCAGGCGGGTGACGACGGCGACCTTGTCGGCCATCGTGGTCTCCACCAGGTGGTGGGTCATCGCCTCGACAAGTGAGTCGACTGGGTCGAGTGCATGGGTGACCGGGTTGTTCAAGTAGCGGTCGACGATGACCTTCACGTCGTTGTCCAGCGTCGCCGAGAACAGCAGCCGTTGGCCGCCGGCCGGGGTGCGGTCGAGCAGGCGCTTGACGCCGGGCAGGAAGCCCATGTCCGACATGTGGTCGGCCTCGTCGAGGACGGTGACCTCGACGGCGTCGAGGCGGCAGTGGCCTTGCTGGACGAGGTCCTCGAGGCGGCCGGGGCAGGCCACGACGATGTCGACACCGGCGCGCAGCGCCGCGGTCTGGTTGCCGAAGCCCACGCCGCCGTAGACGACGGTGTGGCGCAGCTTCATCGCCTTGGCCAATGGCGCGATGGTGGCGGCCACCTGGTTGGCGAGCTCGCGAGTGGGCACCAGCACCAGCCCACGCGGTGACCCGGGACGCGAGCGCTGGGCGCGCTTGGCGAGGGCGGTGACCAGCGGGATGGCGAAGGCGATGGTCTTGCCGCTGCCGGTCTTGCCGCGCCCGAGCAGGTCGAGGCCGGCCAGCGAGTCGGTGAGGGTCAGCGCCTGGATGGGGAAGGGGGCAGTGATGCCATCGGCCGCGAGTGCGGCGACGATGGGGGCGGGGACGCCGAGCGACGCGAACGAACGCGCCTGATCAGGCTGAGACATTGAGGGGTGGTTCCTTTGTGAGGGGTGGCCGTGGATGCACAGCCAACAAAACCCTGCACTCGACCTGTGCGGCGTTCGTGCCGCATTGGAATCAGCCTACCGGGTACTGTCCCAACTCATGGAGATCTCGCTGGAAGGGAAGGTCGCGCTCGTCACCGGCGCGTCGAGGGGTATCGGCAAGGCGATCGCGGCCACGATGGCAGCGAGCGGCGCCAAGGTGATGATGGTGTCGCGCAAGCTGGACGGTTTGCAGGCGGCTGCGGCGGAGATCGACGGCGACGTCGAGGTCTATGCCGCCAACACGGGCGACGTGGAGGCCGGCCGAGCGTGCGTGCTGGCCACCATCGAGCGCTTCGGTGGGCTCGACATCCTGGTCAACAACGCGGCCACCAACCCGTACTACGGCGCCACGATGGGCGTCGACGAGAGCCGGTTCGACAAGACCTTCCAGGTGAACCTGCGTGGCCCTCTGTTCTGGGCGCAGGCGGCGTGGGACCTGGCGATGAAGGACAAGCCGGGTGTCATCCTCAACGTCGCATCCGTCGGCGGTCTGCGCGCCGAGGTCGGGCTCGGCGTGTACAACCTCACCAAGGCGGCCATCATCCACCTCACTCGGCAACTGGCGTGCGAGCTGGGGCCCAGCCGTGTGGTCGGCATCGCACCCGGGCTGGTGAAGACCGACTTCGCCGCCGTGCTGGTGGACAACTTCGGCGAGCGTCTGGCGAACTCCATGCCGCTGCGACGCCTCGGCGAACCCCAGGACATTGCCAACCTGGCCGTCTTCCTGGCGTCCGACGCGGCGTCGTGGATCACTGGCGAGACGTACGTCATCGACGGCGGCGCCGGTGTCCGCGCCGGGGGCGTGGCCTGACACTCAGGCGGTGAGCGGCGACTCCAGTCGCCGCCGCACTGCGGTGCGGATCTGCTCGTCGAACGCGCGGATGTGTGCCTCCACCAAGTCAGCGGCGCGTTCGCTGTCGCGAGCCTCCAGCGCGCCGAGGATCGCCTCGTGTTCCTCGACCGCGTGTGCCATGTCGTCCACGTCGGCCAAGTAGAGGTGCCACAGGCGATCGCTCTGCGCGTACAGCATGTCGAGGGTGTCGGTGAGGAAGCGGTTCCCCGCTGCGTCCCACACGATCTCGTGGCAACGGCGGTCGTGTTCCATCAGCTCGGGCGCAGGTGCGGGGGAGGAGTGCGCGGCCGCCAGCACGGCGCGCATGTCGGCCCAATGTGCATCAGTACCGCGCAGGCAAGCCAGACGGGTGACGTAGGGCTCGAGAATCGCGCGTGTCTCGTAGAGCAGACCCAGTTCGGCGACGTCGATGTTGCTGACGAACATGCCGCGGCGGGCGATGACCGTCACGAACTGGTCGCGCACCAGTGCCTGGAGCGCTTCGCGGATGGGCGTGCGACCGAGGCCGAGGCGCGCCTGGAGCGCGTCCTCGCGGATGACCGCGCCGGGTGGGAGCTCCACCCGCACGATCATCTGCCGGATCTGGTCGTACGCCTGGGCTGACAGGGAGGCACTGATATGGTAAAGATATATCAGCGCCGCACGCTGCGGCAACGCCCGTCTCCAACACGTACCGGGGGGTACAAACAATGAGCGAAGTTCCTGCCAAGGCCAAGGTCGTCGTCATCGGCGCCGGCATCGTCGGCAACTGTCTGGTCGGTCACCTGGCCCGCCTGGGCTGGACCGACATGGTCCTGCTGGACAAGGGCCCGCTGCCCAACCCCGGTGGCAGCACCGGCCACGCCTCGAACTTCATCTTCCCCACGGATCACAACAAGGAAATGGCGTTCCTGACGGTCGACAGTCAGAACCAGTACATCGCTGCCGGTCTCAACAACACCTGCGGCGGAATCGAGGTCGCTCGCACCCCCGAGCGCATGGAGGAGTTCAAGCGCCGCATGACCTCGGCCAAGGCGTGGGGCATCGACGCTCGCCTGGTCACCCCGGCCGAGATCAAGGAGATGGTGCCGTTCATCAACGAGGAGATCCTCCTCGGCGGCTACTACACGCCCAGCGTCAGCGTGGTGGACTCGCTGGCCACCGGCACGATGATGCGCGACGAGGCGGTGGGCAAGGGCGTGCTCAGCGTGTTCGCCAACACCGAAGTGCTCGACCTGCTCACCGAGCCGGCCGAGGGCGGCCCGCGCATCAAGGCCGTCGTCACCGACCGCGGCACGATCGAGGCCGAGCACGTCGCCATCGCCTGCGGTGTGTGGAGCCCGCGGATCGCCGCCATGGCCGGCGCCAACATCCCGCTCACCCCCGCAGTGCACCAGATGGCCGACGTCGGCCCCATCGACATCCTGCAGCAGTCGGGCAAGGAGCTCGCCTACCCGATCATCCGCGACATGGACACGTTCTGCTACGAGCGCCAGTCGGCCGGCTCGATGGAGGTCGGCAGCTACGCCCACCGCCCGATCCTGATGCGCCCCGACGACATCCCCAGCATCGCCGAGTCCGCGCTCACGCCCACCGAACTGCCGCTGACCTACGACGACTTCGACCCGCAGATGGAGCAGGCGATCGAGCTGATGGAGATGCTCGGCGACGCCGAAATCCGTTACGCGATCAACGGTCTCTTGAGCCTCACCCCCGACGCCAACCCGGTGCTGGGCGAGACCCCCGAGGTGCAGAACCTCTGGAGCGCCGCCGCCGTCTGGATCAAGGAAGGCCCTGGCATCGCTCAGCTGGTGGCCGAGTGGATGACGTTTGGATATCCACATATGTGTGACCCGCACGGCAGCGACATCAGCCGCTTCTACCCGCACGAGAAGACCGAGTGGCACATCAACGCTCGCTGCAACGAGCACTTCAACAAGACCTACGGCATCGTGCACCCGCGCGAACAGTGGGCCAGCCAGCGCGGCATTCGTCGCAGCCCGTTCTACGCCCGTGAGGAAGCCCTCGGCGCGACGTTCTTCGACGCCCGCGGCTGGGAGCGCCCGCAGTGGTACTCCAGCAACGAGAAGCTGATGGCCAAGTTCGCCGACGCCTGCCAGCCGCGTACCCACGAGTGGGACGGCCGCTGGTGGCACCCGGTGATCAACGCCGAGCACCTGCAGATGCGCGAGAGCGTGGGCGTGGTGGACCTCACCGCATTCAACGAGTTCGACTTCGAGGGCCCCGGGGCCGCTGCCTTCCTCAACTACATGTGCGTCAACCAGGTCGACGTCGCTGTCGGTCGCAGCGTGTACACCCCGCTGCTCACCCCGCATGGTGGCTTCCGCGGCGACCTCACCATCCAGCGTCTCGGCCAGGACCACTTCCGTGTGATCACCGGTGCGTTTGACGGTGGCCGTGACAACTACTGGTTCAACAAGCACATGAACGAGTGGAACGCTTCCGGCAAGGACAAGGTCACCTTCACCGACCGTTCGCAGGGCATCTGCACGCTCGGCGTGTGGGGCCCGAACGCGGTGAAGACGATGAGCAAGATCGTCACCGACACCACCACGGCTCCCTACGACCTGTCGCAGGAAGGCTTCCCGTATGGTGCGGTGAAGGACGTCATCATCGACGGCGTGCCGTGCACGATGTTCCGCATCAGCTACGTCGGCGACAACGGCTGGGAGATCTACACCCGCATGGAGCACGGCCTGAAGCTGTGGGACGCCATCTTCGCGGCCGGCCAGGAGTTCGACATTATCCCCGTGGGCATCGGCGTGTACGCCGTCACCGGCCGCATCGAGAAGGGCTACCGCCTGATGGGCGCCGAGCTGGAGAGCGAGTACAACCCGGTGGAAGCCGGCCTGGCCCGCCCGAAGGTGAAGAGCGCCGACTTCATCGGCAAGGCCGCCTACCTCAAGGCTCGTGAAGAGAGTCCCGCGGCGATCATGTGCACCCTGTCGATGGACAGCCAGAAGTGCGCCGACGGCTACGACCGGTTCCCCACCGGTGCCAACGAGCCGATCCTGACGCTGTCGGGCGAGCGCATCGTCGACGCCAAGGGCCGTGTCAGCCGTGTGTGCACCGCCGGTGCCGGCCCGTCGGTGGGCAAGTTCCTGCTGCTGGCCTACCTGCCGCCGGAGCACGCCGTCGTCGGCAACAAGCTGCAGGTCATGTACATGAACGAGTGCTACCCGGTCACCGTCGAGGTCGCCGGCAGCACCCCGCTGTTCGACCCCACCGATTCGCGAATGAAGTCGTGACGGTCGTGCTCTCTCGCTCGCTGCGCTCGCTCCGTTCGCACGAATGGATCGGACGGCCTGCGGCCGACTCAGTTGTTGGCGGACTCACGGGAACCGTGTCGTCCGCCGGGTGGAGGGGGATCGCGGAGCGCCCCCTCCACACCACCCACACCTCCGTGGAGAACCGATGAAGGTCCTTGTCTGTGTGAAGCGGGTGCCGGCACCTGGCGCCAAGATCAACATCACTGCCGACGGGCAGGCGGTCGACACCGCCTACCTGGCCTTCACCACCAGCCCGCACGAGGAGTGCGCGGTGGAAGCGGCGGTGCAGCTGGTGGAGCAGCACGGTGGCGAGTCCACCGTGCTGACCCTCGGCCCGGCCGAGGCCGACGAGCAGCTGCGCTACGCGGCCAGCATCGGCGTCAACAAGTGTGTGCTGTTGCCCATCGACGTCGCCGACTGGGACCCGCAGCGCACGGCTGCGGCACTCACCGCGTCCATCCGTGAGGTCGAGGCCCGCGACGGTGCCTTCGACGTGATCCTGTTCGGCAACGAGTCGGCCGACTCGGGCAACTTCCAGATCGGCGTCCGCGTGGCGCATGCGCTGGGTCGTCCGATGGTCAACGGCATCAAGGGCATCGACATCGACGGCTCGTCGGTGCGTGCACGCCGCGAAGCCGACGCGGGCGTCGAGGTGTACGCGTTGCCGATGCCGGCCGTGCTCGGCGTGAAGGAGGGCATCAATCTTCCTCGCTACCCGACGATGAAAGGCCGACTGAACGCCAAGAAGGTGGAGGTCGCCCAGATCGCCCCGCAGGGGTCGCCCGGCGGCCAGCAAATGATCAAGTTGGTGCAGGCAGCCGAGCAGGTCAGCCAGACGATCGTGTTGGGCAACGGCCCCGAGGCCGCACCTGCTGTCGTCGACCTTCTCGAGGAACTGGGGATCCTGAAGTGAGCACGCTCGTCATCATCGAACACGACCGTGGGGCGCTCAGCCCCGCGTCGCTGGAAGCACTCACGTCGGCCCGTTCATTGGGCGGCGACGTGCACGCGCTCACGTTGGGCGCCGCAGCAGACGGGCTGGCAGGCGAGCTCGGCGTGCACGGCGCGGCACTCGTGCACCAGGTGCACGACGACCTGCTCGGGGACTACGGCCCCGAGGTCTGGGGCGAGGCCGTGGCGCAGGCCGTGCGGTCGCTGTCGCCCGAAGTCGTGCTGGCGTGCGGCACGGACCGCGGCAACGAGGTGATGGCCCAGGCGGCAGCGCGCCTCGATCTGCCGATGGTGGCGAACTGCGTTGAAATCGACCCGTCGTCGTGGGCAATCACCCGCGTGCGCTGGGGCGGCTCGCTGCTGGAGCAGTGCACGCTCGAGGCTGCGACCAAGTTGGTGACGATCGCCCACCACAGCGTCGAGGCGTCACCCGCGGCCGCAGCCGGTGCGGTGCAGCCGTTGACCGTCTCGCTCGATCCGTCGCTGGCGCGCACACTCGTGGTCGACCGCGTGGAGCGCGCTGCTGGGGTCACGCTGGCCACCGCACCGCTGGTCGTCGGCGGCGGTCGCGCCGTCGGTTCCGCGGAGGGTTTCGCCCCGCTGGAGGAGTTGGCAGCGAAGCTGGGTGGTGTCGTGGGCTGCTCTCGCGCGGTCACCAACAACGGCTGGCGTAATCACACCGATCAGGTCGGCCAGACCGGCACCCGCATTGCCCCTGATCTGTACATCGCGTGCGGCATCTCCGGTGCAATCCAACACTGGGTGGGCGCCATGGCGTCGAAGAAGATTCTCGCGATCAACACCGACCCGGAGGCCAACATGGTCACCAAGGCGGACTACGCGGTCATCGGCGACCTGCACAAGGTCGTTCCGGCGATCACCGCCGAGATCGTTCGTCGGCGAGGCTGACCGCGCCTAGAGTCGCACCATGGGCAACAACGAATCCTTCCCCCCGCCGCCGCCTGGGAACACCCCGCCCCCGCCGCCCGGCCAACCGCAACAGCCGTACTACCCGCCCACGCAGCCGCAGCCGCAGTACCAGCAACCGCAGTACCAGCAGCCGGCGCCCGGGCAGTACCCCACGCAGCAGATGCCGCAGCAGGGCGGCTACCCGCCGCAGTACGGGCAGATGCCGCCGGCCATGCCACCGGCAGCGCCGAAGAAGAAGACCGGCCTGATCATCGGGGTCGGCGTCGTGGTGGTCGCCGCCATCGTTGCGGCGGTCGTGCTGCTCGGCGGCGACGACAAGAAGAAGGCGAGCACCGGTACGGACTCGCCAGTCACCAGTGCCAACAACGGCACGATCGTGCTGACCGTCCCTGGTGACACCACCATCCCGGTGGTCAACACCGATGCCCCCAACACCTCGCTGGGTGATGGCGATGTCATCTACGCCACCGACGACACCGGGGCGTTCACGGTGATGGTGCCCTCCGACATGACCTATGACACCGGCTCGTTCGACGCCAACGGCAACACGTTCGCTCGTGTCGCTGCCAGCTACGACCTGCAGGCCTTCTTCGATGGTGACGACGAGTACGGCTGGTTGGTCGTGGTCGCCGGGACCGAGACGGGGTTCACCGCGCAGTCGATGCTGGACGGCCTCAGCCCGTCAGGCGCCTTCTCGCCTTCCTCATACGGTTGCGCGTCCAGCACGGACAGGCCGACCAGCCCGACGATGTTCGGCGACGCGATCGTGCGCATCTTCGAAGGCTGTGGCACCAGCGGTACCTCGGCGAAGGCGATCCTCGCCGTGCAGGACTCGGCGACCGGCAAGGTCATCGGCTTCTACGCGCAGGGTGCGGATTCCTCCTCGCTCGAGGCGCTCGTGACGGTGATGATCTACACCGTCACCCTGAACTGAGATCGGCCCAGCGCTGACGTCCGCTGCGCAACGCACCGGCCGCCATCTGGCGTTGGCGACGTGGAGCCTGTTCGCAGGCCTTGCGTTGCTGATGGTCGCCGGCGGGTTGTTCGGCACGCTCCTCGGGATTCGTTCCGAACTCGTCGGGCTGCCAACCCCCGTCAGCAGCCTGATCAGCGCCTGCTACTACGTGGGCTTCCTCGTCGGTTCGAGGCTCACCCTGTCGGCACTCGGCAGGGTGGGCCACATCCGCGTCTACAGCGCCCTGGCGTCCACGTTGGCGGCGGCGATCGTGGCCGTCGGGGTCACGCACGACGCTGCCTCGTGGGCTGCGTTGCGCCTGGCCACCGGCCTGTGCACCGCTGGCATCTACGTCGTCGCGGAGTCGTGGCTGAACGACCTGGCGACCAACGAGAACCGAGGGCGGCTGATGGCGATCTACAGCGTCGTCACGATCGCCTTCTTCGGGGCCGGCCAGGTTTTCGTGTCCGCGTTCGACGCTCGTGTGGTGACCGGCTACGCGCTGGCCGCCATCCTGACGTCGCTGGCGGTTGCTCCGGTGTCGTTGTCGGAGGAGGCGCGCGCTCCGAGCATCGACGAGGCCGAGCACATGTCGCTGCGCGAGCTGGCCAGGACGGTTCCGTCCGGCGTCGGTTCGGTGCTGTTGATCGGCGTCGCCCACGGTGGCATGGCCGGCATGTTGGCGATCTACGCCACCCGCGTGGGCCTCAGTACTACGCAGGTGGGTCTCTGCGTCGCGTTGACCAGTGTGGGCGGCGTGCTGCTGCAGTGGCCGATCGCGTCGGCCAGCGACGACCTCGACCGACGTGCAGTCGGCATGGCCGCCGCGATCGCAGCAGCGGGCGTCGCTGGGCTGCTGCTGCTGGGGTCGCCGCACGCGACGATGGCGTTCATCCTGATGACCCTGCTGGGTGGCTTCAGCTGGCCGCTCTATTCGATCGCGTCGTCGTACACGAACGACTGGATCGAGCCGCAGTACGTCAACGCAGCTGCTTCACAGATGGTGACGATGTACGGAATGGGCGCCGTGGCCGGCCCATTCGTCGCAGCGGGTGCGATGGTGTTCATCGGGCCGAAGGGCTATCTATGGGCGGTGATCGCCCTGCATGTGATGGTGGCCCTGTTCTTCTTCTACCGTCTGCTGGCGTGGCGGGCGCCGTTGGCGAAGCGGCCGTGGAGCGAGGTGTCGCTGCCGGCGCGAGCGTTCTTCGTGCCGGCCACCATCATCGCGGTGACGCGTCGTGCGGCGCAGCGGCGCGGGTGATTACGCGGTCATCTTTCGCTGCCACTCCGCGGTGAACTGCACATTGTTGAACGTGAACAAGTGCAGCCCCTCGATGCCCAGTTCGCTGGACACCTTCGAGAGTGGGTTGATCAACTTGTCCGGCTCGTAACTGGTGGACGCGAACAGGCGACCAAGAATGCCGCCGTTCTTCTTCACGTACCGCATGCTGGCGCCGATGCCAAGGCGCATGCCCATCGTCAGCAGCTTCACCCGGTCGATCACACCGGGCACACCGACGTGGAGCGGCAGCTCGAACCCGGCAGCGCGCTCGGCTGCTGCCCACGACTTCCACTTGGCCACGTCGAAGCACATCTGCGTGCTGGCGAACCCGGGGACACCGGCCTCGGCCAACAGGGACTGCTTGTCCAGCAACGCTGAACGCAGCACATCGTGGGGGATCAGTGCGTGGCCATCGGGGTACGCGGTGACGCCGATGCGCTGCAGGCCGTGGCCGCACGCCAGGAAGTCGCGCAGGAAGGCGACCACACCGTCGTACTTGCCAGCCGGCTCGGGAGGATCACCGGCGACGAGGAAAACCTCCTGCACACCGTGGCTCTTGCAGTAGTCGGCCAAGGACCGTACGTCGGTTTCGTTGACGCAGAGACGAGCGGAGAAGTGGGGCACCGCCATGTGGCCGAGGTCGAGCAGCCGCGAGGTGAGGTCGAGCGTCGCCTGCTGGCCCTTGGCGGGGCTGCAGGTGACCGACACGGAACACCCGGCCGGCAAATGCGGGATCTGCGGCTCGACGTTCTTCATCGGGATGACCTCGTAACGGGCCTCGGCGATGAGCTGCTTGGGGGAGAGCGAGGTGGTGCTCAGGGGGCTGGTCATGGTCATCCGAATTCGTCGGGGAGCTCGGCCTTGCGACGGGCAACGTACTCCTGCAGGGCTTGGTCGATACTGTCGTCGAGCGCCGGTGGCTCGTACTCGGCAAGGCGCTTCTTCCAGATCGCATTGGCGCGCTGCGCTGCGTCGAGCGAGCCTTCCTCGCTCCACTGCTCGAAGCTGGAGTTGTCGGAGGTGTCGCTGCGGTAGAACGCGGTCTCGTAGTTGGCCAGCGTGTGCGCTGTCCCGAGGAAGTGATTGCCGGGCGGGTTGCTGCGGATGGCGTCGAGCGCAAGACCGTTCTCGCTGGCGTCGAGGCCACGCACGAAGGTGCTCATCATCCCCAACTGGTCGCAGTCGAGGACGAACTTCTCGTAGCCGATCGCCAGGCCGCCTTCCAGCCAGCCCGCTGCGTGCAGGACGAAGTTGACGCCACCCAGCACCGTCGGCTGCAGCGTGTTGGCGCTCTCGTAGGCCGCCTGCGCGTCGGGCACCTTGCTGGCGGTCAGCGAGCCGCCCGAGCGAAACGGCACACCAAGGCGGCGGGCGAGCGCAGCGACGGTGTACAGCACGATGGCCGGCTCGGGCGTACCGAATGTGGGTGCACCGGTCTGCATGCTCATCGAGCTGGCGAACGAGCCGAACACCACTGGTGCACCGGGGCGCACCAGCTGCACGAACGTCATGCCGGCCAACGCCTCCGCCAGAGTCTGCACGGCGACACCGGCGCTGGTGGACGGAGCCATCGCCCCGGCGAGGATGAACGGGGTGATGATCGTTGCCTGGTTGTTCTCTGCGTAGCACTGCGCGGCAGCGAGCATCGTGGCGTCCCACACCAGCGGCGAGCTGGCGTTGATCAGGCTGGTCATCACTGTGCGGTCCTGCAGGTCGCCACCGAACGCGATGCTGGCCAGCGCCACGCTGTCCGCCGCACGCTCACCAGCGGTGACGGAACCCATGAAGCCCTTGTCGCTGAACTTCAGGTGGGCGTACACCATGTCCAGGTGGCGCTTGCTGACCGGCACGTCCACCGGCTCACACACAGTGCCGCCCGAGTGGTGCAGGTACGGCGACATGTAGGCCAGCTTCACGAAGTTCTGGAAGTCGGTGAGCGTGGCGTAGCGGCGCCCGTTGTCGAGGTCGTGCACGAACGGCGAGCCGTAGTTGGGGGCGAACACCGTGTTGTTGCCGCCGATGACGACGCTGTTCTTGTCGTTGCGGGCGTGCTGCACGTAGGTGCTTGGCGCGTTCTTGCTGACGATCTCCCGGCACATGCCACGCGGGAAGCGCACGCGGGTGCCGTCGACAATCGCGCCCGCCTTCGCGAACAGCGGCAGCGCCTCAGGGTAGTCGCGCACTTCGATGCCGACTTCCTCCAGCACGGTGTCGGCGGTGTACTCGATGGTGGCGAGCGTCTCCTCGCTGGCGACCTCGAACGGGCGCAGCGTGCGGGTGAGGTAGGGAACGCGCTCGATCACCGCCGCGGCGCGAGCTGCGGCGCGTCCGGCGCGACCACCAGAGCGGCGGCCGCCGGACGAGGTGCTGGTGTCAGTCATGTGGACTCCTTCTGACGCCGGCGGCGAGCCGGGCGATCGCTGCCGCCGACCGCGCGCGCGGGCAGGTCGACGACGGTGGACAGGTAGGTGGTGGAGGCGGTCTTGTGCGGGAACGACATCGCAGCCACGAACTCGGCCTGGAAGTCGGCCTCGGTGGCGGTCTCGATCTTGACGACCTGACGAACCGCGTGTTCCATCTCGCTCCGTGCTGCGGCCGACAACAGCGCGCGCACGGCGCCGGCGCCCGCTGCATTTCCGACCGAGCGCACTTGCTCGACGGGGCAGTCGGGGACGAGACCGAGCACCAGTGCGTAGACGGGATCGATGTGGCTGCCGAACGCACCGGCGAGGCGGATGTCGTGCACTTGAGTGGTGGCGTCGGCGGCGTCGACCCCGGCGTGGCGGTACAGCAGCTCGATGCCGGCGCGCAACGCGGCCTTCGCCAACTGGATTGCGCGCACGTCGTTCTGGGTGACCATCAGCTTCACACCGTCGGCCTCGTGCACGACGTACGAGAAGGTGCGACCGTCGGGGAGCACCCGCGCCGTCCGCTCGGCGAGGGAACCCTGTACCACGCCCTCGCTGTCGATCACGCCGGCCAGGTACATCTCGGCGATGACCTCGATGATGCCGGAACCGCAAATGCCGGTGATCCCCAGGTCCGCAGCGGCAACAGCGAAACCGGGGTCGTCGCTCCAGAGGTCGCAGCCGATGACTTTGAAGCGCGGTTCGAGCGTCTCACGATCGATACGGACGCGCTCGATGGCACCTGCCGTGGCGCGCTGGCCGCAGCTGAGCTGGGCACCCTCGAACGCAGGCCCTGTCGGGCTGGATGCTGCGAACTGGCGATCAGAGTTGCCGACGACGATCTCGGCGTTGGTGCCGACATCGACCAGCAGCTGCATCGTGGGGGAGCGGTGGGGTCCTTCGGAAAGAATGACCGCCGCGGTGTCGGCGCCGACGTGGCCGGCGATGCAGGGCGCGAGGTACACCTGTGCGTGCGGGCAGGGCAGCTCGAACTGCTCGGCGCGCACGACGAGAGCCTCTGCCGTGGCGAGCGTGAACGGCGCCTGGCCGAGGGGCGTCGGGTCGATGCCGGCGATGAGGTGATGCATGATCGGGTTCCCGACCAGCACGATCTCCAGCACGTCACCCAGCTCGCACTCTGCGTCGCGGCACAGCTCGCCGATCAGCTCGGACAGCGCGGTACGCACCGCCGCAGTGAGCTGACGTTCACCACCCGGGTTCATCATCACGTAGCTGACCCGGCTCATCAGGTCGTCGCCGTAGCGGATCTGTGGGTTCATCCGCCCGGCCGAGGAGAGCACTTCGCCGGTGGCAAGATCACACAGGTGGGCGGCAATCGTGGTGCTGCCCACGTCGACGGCGACGCCGACCGCTCGGTCGACGTAGCCGGGCCACGCGGCGACCACGGCACCCGCACGGACGGCGACCGTCGCATCACGGTCCTGCCCGGCGAACGCCTTGTGGATCTCCTGCAGCGCGACCAGATCGAGGTGTGTCGCCGTGCAACCGTGCGCGCGTTGCAGTTCGGCGATGACGAGGTCGCTCATCGAGGCTGCATCGCCCAGCACGCTGGGTGGCAACTGCAGGTAGTAGAGGTGCATGACCGGGTCGAGGACGACACCGGTGAGGTCGACGCTCTTGCGGACCACCGGGCGGTGCACCTGGCTCTCCGGCGGGACGTCGAGCACCACGTCCGAGCAGATGGTGGCGGTGCAGCCGAGGCGACGGCCGGGCAGCATTCCCTTCCGGCGTTGCGAATACGCCTGCTCGGTCTCCGACCACTGGCTGAGTGCGTCCTCGGTGACGTCGATGGCCCACTTCGGGTGGCTACCGAGCGCAGGAGCGACCTGGCAGCGGCCGCAGATGCCGCGACCACCGCACACCGAGTCGATGTCGGCACCCAGTTCGCGGGCAGCCTGCAGCACCGTGGTGCCGACCGGCACCACGCCGTCGTGGCCCGAAGGGGTGAAGACGACCCGCGGCATGTGGCGTGTGTCAGCCCTGCTCGGCGCGGCGGGCGCGGCGACCACCGGCGCGACCCTCGCGGGCTCCCGCCGGGGCTTCAGGATCGCGGTTGGCGCGGATCCAGGCCATGCAGTCCTGGTCGTTGCCGGCAAGAACGTCGGCGGCCATGACCATCGTCTTCACCTCGGGGTGCAGCGGGTTCATGATCGCCGAGGTCATCCCGTTGGAGATCGCCATCGCCAGGAAGGTGCCGGTGATGTTGTTGCGCGCCGGCAGCCCGAAGCTGACATTGGAGGCACCGCAGGTGGTGTTGACCTTCAGTTCGGTGACCAGGCGGCGCAGGAGGTGGAAGACCTGCTTGCCGGCGGTGCCCATGGCACCGATCGGCATGACCAACGGATCGACGACGATGTCGCTGGCCGGGATGCCGTAGTCGGCGGCACGCCGCACGATCTTCTGCGCGACGGCGAAGCGCACGTCGGGGTCGGTGCTGATGCCGGTCTCGTCGTTGCTGATGGCCACCACGGCGGCGCCGTACTTGGCCACGAGCGGCAGCACGCGTTCCATCTGCTCGTCCTCGCCGGTGACCGAGTTGACCAGCGCCTTGCCCTTGTAGACGGACAGGCCGGCCTCGAGCGCTTCGACAATCGAGGAATCGATGGACAGCGGCACGTCGGTGATGCTCTGCACGAGCTGCACGGCGCGGGCCAACAGGGCGGGCTCGTCCGCCAGCGGGATTCCGGCGTTGACGTCGAGCATCTGCGCGCCAGCGGCCACCTGCGCCAGTGCGTCGGCCTCCACGCGGCTGAAGTCGCCGTTCTTCATCTCCTCAGCAAGCAGCTTGCGGCCCGTCGGGTTGATCCGCTCGCCGATCATCACGAACGGCCGGTCGAAACCGATGACCACTTCCTTGGTGGCGGAACTGATGACGGTGTGGGTCATGAGGGTGCTCTCTCGCTCTCGGGTGAGGCGGGGTCCCACCCGCCGTTGTCGATCAGTGTCTGCAGACGCTCGGGGGTGAACTCCTGCTCCAGCGAGGCGGCGGTCGCCTCCACCGTCGGTGCCAGCTCGCCCGTGACCGGGTAGCTGGTGCGGCGCCATTCGGCGACGTATTCGTGGGCCGTCTTCTTGTCGGCGACCATTGCTGCACGATCGATCGCGCGCTGGAATCGACGAGCGAGCACGACCTGGTGACGCTCCTCGCCGGCGCGGCCGTTGACCTGCGCAGGGATGTCGCGCCACATGATGACAACGACCTCGCTGGTGCTGCGGCGGGCCATCAGCAAGCTCCTTCGACGGATGAACGCAAGGCCACGCGGACCTCGGCGGCGAACGGTTCGAGACCGACGAAGCGGCGCTCGACGTTAAGGCCCAACTGCTGCGCGCCATGGCGGGCGGCCTCGGTGACCGTCGGGTCGTCCGACTGCGCGAGCAGGACGACCTTCACGTAGTGACCGAAGTAGACCGGCAGCAGCTGCGGGTGACGGTCCAGGCCGAGGCCTTCCCACACCAGTGCCTGGAAGTGCTTGGCCAGGAAGTCGGTGAGGTAGAACGTTCCCGGTTCGGCGTCGTGCAGTTGGGTGAACAGCGCGGAGCCGGCGAAGAAGCCGTAGCAGTGGTCGCCGGGCAGCCGCGAAGCACGAGGCAGCTCTTCCAATAGCCGATCGAGACCACCACCCGTGCCACAGTCGGCGTAGGCGATGAACAGCGGGCGGTCGCCCTGCGGGTCGTGGTGCGCGATTGCTTCGCGCAGTGAGGGGACGATCCGCTCGGGACGGTTGTGGAGATTCGCCGGGAGGTAGCGCACCTCCACACCGTCGGCGAGCGAGTCGGCGGCCAACACTGCGCGCAGCTCTGCGGCCAGAGCGCCGCACGCGAGCACGAGGGGACGGGCCACGTCAGCCGACGGAGGGTCCGGGGGGCTCGGGATTGCCCCGGCGGGCGGACACCAGCGCCTTGGCGGTCTCTGCTGCGACAGCCGCGTCGCGGCAGTACGCGTCGGCGCCGATCGCCTGGCCGAACTCCTCGTTCAGCGGTGCACCGCCGACGAGCACGACGTACTTGTCGCGCAGGCCGCGCTCGGTGAGCGTGTCGATGACGACCTTCATGTACGGCATGGTGGTGGTGAGCAGTGCCGACATGCCGAGGATGTCGGGCTTGTGCTCTTCGAGCGCAGCGAGGAATGCGTCGGCGTCGGTGTTGATCCCGAGGTCGATGACTTCGAAGCCAGCGCCCTCCAGCATCATCGCCACCAGGTTCTTGCCGATGTCGTGGATGTCGCCCTTGACGGTGCCGATGACGACCTTGCCGATCGGCTCGGCGCCGGTCTCCGCGAGGAGCGGACGCAGGATCTCCATGCCGGCCTTCATCGCGTTGGCCGACAGCAACACCTCGGGGACGAAGAGAATGCCATCGCGGAAGTCGATACCGACGATGCGCATGCCCTCCACGAGCGCGTCATTGAGCACCTTCTCCGGGCCCCAGCCGCGGTCGAGAAGGATCATCGTGCCCTCGGCGATCTCTGCGGCCAGACCGTCGTAGAGGTCCTCGTGCATCTGCGTGACGAGTTCGTCGTCGGGCAGCGTGGACAGGTCGAGATCGTCGGCGTCGCTCATGTGGTTCCCTCGCTCAGTGGGTTGCAGTTCCACGATACGGAACTAGTCCGTATGGTGGAACTCTATCACAGCAAGGGCTGCAGAGTCGCTGCGGCCGGGTGCCGCTCGCCGGCGACTTCCAGTTCGTAGGTGCCAGCACGCACCCAGTCGGCCGTCACGCCGCTCGGGTTGCGCACGTAGCCGTACCCGATCGAGCGATCGACCGTGTAGCCGAAGCCACCGCTGGTGTGCCAGCCGACGCGCTCGCCGTCGCGGTAGATGGTCTCGCGACCGAGCAGGATGACCTCCGGCGCAACGGTGAAGGTGGTGAGCCGCTTGCGCACTCCCTCGCGCCGCTGAGCCTCGATGGCTTCGCGTCCGATGAAGTCGGCGTCGCGCTTGACCGCCCACGCGAGACCCGCCTCGATGGGGGTGTGGTCGGGGCCGATGTCGCTGCCCCACGCTCGGTAGCCCTTCTCCAACCGGCAACTCTCGATGGCGCGATAGCCGGCATTGACGAGGCCCTGCTGCGCGCCGGCAGCCATCAGCGTGTCGTACACGCGAGCGACGTACTCGATGGGCAAGTGCAGCTCCCAGCCGAGTTCGCCGGTGTAGCTGACCCGCAGCGCACGCGCCGGGCAACCGGCGATGCCGATCGTCTGCACGGTGGAGAACGGGAACGACTCATCGGAGAGGTCGGCCGTCGTGACCTGCTGCAGGATCTCGCGCGAGCGCGGACCCATCAGGCTGAGGACGGCCCACGCGGAGGTGACGTCGAACAGTTCCGCGTGTGCACCGTTGGGGATGTTGCGACGAATCCAGTCGAAGTCGTGCGTCGCGAACCCGGTGCCGGTGACGATGTAGAACTCGTCGCGACCGACGTGGCCGACGGTGAGGTCGGTCTGAATGCCGCCGCGATCGTCGAGCATCTGGGTGTAGGTGAGCGCGCCGATGCCTTTGTGCACGTTGTTCGCGCACAGCCGATCAAGTACCGCTTGTGCATCGCGACCCTTCAGCGCGTACTTGGCGAACGAGGTCTGATCGATGAGCACCGCAGCCTCGCGACAGGCACGGTGTTCGCGGCCGACTGCGTCGAACCAGTTCTGGCGACCGCAGGTCAGCTCGTCGCGTGGCACCTCGCCGAGAGCAGCCGAATAGAACCAGTTGGGGCGCTCCCAACCGAGCTTCTCGCCGAACACCGCACCTGCGGCGGTTAGACGGTCGTAGAGCGGGGACGTGCGAGCCGGACGGCCGCTGTGATGTTCCTCGAACGGCCAGGCCATCGTGTAGTGCTTGGCGTAGGCCTCCAGCGTGCGGGTGCGCACCCAGTCGGTGTCGGTGTGCGGCCGTCCGAAGCGGCGCAGGTCCACCACCCACAGGTCGTATGGCGGGGCGCCGTCGTGCACCCACTCGGCGAGCGCCTGGCCGGCGCCGCCGCCGGCCGCGATGCCGAAGGCGTTGAAACCGGCGCCGACGAACAGGTTGGGTAGCTCGGGTGCTTCACCGAGGATGAAGTTGCCGTCGGGGGTGAAGCTCTCCGGCCCGTTGATGAGCTGACGGATACCGGTCTCGGCAAGCTGTGGCACGCGACCGATGGCCAGTTCCATCGTCGGTGCGAAGTGGTCCCAGTTGCTACCCAGCAGCTGGAACTCGAATGGCTTGGGAAAGCCGCTCACAGCCCACGGGATGGGGTTCGGCTCGTAACCGCCCATCACCAGGCCGCCGACTTCCTCCTTGTAGTACGTCAGTCGGTCCGGGTCGCGCAGCGTGGGTAGGTTGCGCGGCACCTCCGGTGTGAACGGCTCGGTGATGATGTACTGGTGCTCGACGCTGACGAGCGGCACGTTGACGCCGACGGTCGCGGCCAGCTCGCGTGTCCATTGGCCGCAGCACAGCACGACCTTCTCGCACTCGATACGGCCCTGATCGGTGACGACGGCGCGGATGACACCATCGTCGACTTCGATCGAGAGCACCTCGGTGCGCTCGCAGATGGTGGCGCCGGCCATGCGCGCGCCTTTGGCCAGCGCCATGGTGATGTCGCTGGGGTTCGCTTGGCCGTCGGTGGGCAGGAACGCCGCGCCGACGAGGTCGTCGACCTGCATCAGCGGCCAGAGTTGTTGAGCTTCGGTGGGGGAGAGCAGGTGCATCTCCAGCCCGAAGCTCTTGGCGGTGGTGGCCTGGCGCTTGACCTCGGTCCAGCGCTCCTGGTTGCACGCCAGTCGCAGACCGCCGTTCATCTTCCAGCCGGTCGCCTGGCCGGTTTCGGCCTCCAGCGTGCGGTAGAGCTCGACGGAGTTGCCGAGCAGCTGGGTGATGTTCGCGCTGGTCCGCAACTGGCCCACCAGGCCGGCCGCGTGGAACGTGCTGCCGGCCGTGAGTTGATAACGCTCGATCAGGACCGTGTCGGTCCAGCCGAGCCGCGCGAGGTGGTAGGCGGTGGAGCATCCGACGATGCCACCGCCCACCACCACGACGCGGGCAGAGGTGGGAACTGGGGTCAGGCGTTGAACCAGTGCGACCACAGGCCGGAGTTGTTCGCCACCCAGGTGGCGGCAACTTCGGCTGCCGGCTTGCCGTCGATCTCCACCTCGGGGAGGAGGAGCAGCATGGTGTCGATGTCGATCTGCATGTTCTGGAACATGGCCCACACCTGCGGGTTCTTCGCCTCCAGCTTGGCCGAGGCCAGCTTCAGCAGCACGTCCGACGGGTAGCCGCACTCGGTCAGCTCGGCCTCATCGGCGCAGCCATCGGTGTACGGGGGCAGTTCGACCTGCTTCAGGTTGTACTTGCCGACGGCAGCGGTGGGGGTCCACCAGTACATGATGATCGGCTTCTTGTCGGCGACAGCAGCGTCGAGCTCGGCGACGGTGGCGGCTTCGGAGCCGGAGAACACGACCTGGAACGGCAGACCGAGGTTCTCGATCAGCGGCTCATCCAGCTGCGAGTAGCTGGGGTCGGTACCGAGGAAGCGGCCCTTGTCGCCGGTCTCCGCAGTGGCGAACAGCTTGGCGATCTCGGGGTCCTTCAGGCCTTCCCAGGTGGCGACCTCGGGGTGCTCCTCGATCACGTAGTCCGGCACGAACCAGCCGATCTGGCCGGTCATGCCCAGCTCGCCCATGTTGACGACCGAACCGTCATCGATGAACGCCTGCTCGTCGGCGACGATGCCCGACGGCCAGATCTCCGGCACCAGGTCGACCGAGCCGTCGGCCATACCGGTGAACATCGAGTTCTCGTCGACTTCGACGATCTCGGCCGGCACACAGAGTTCCTGCTCGATGAGGATCTTGAGGATGTTGGCTTCGAGTGCCGACGCGGTCCACGCGTTCTGCACGATCGAGATCGTGTCGCCGCTGAGCCCGTTGGGGCACTTGCCGCCACCGTTGTCGTCAGCCGACGACGACTTCTTGTCATCACCGCACGCGACGAGGGCGAGTGCTGCCACGGAAACGAGCGCCAGTGCTCGCTTGCTGTTGAACTTCATGTGTTCCCCTACTGTTCACGTCGGCCTCGTGGCCGATGTCACAGAGACTAGTCTGACTGGAGAGTCAGCGAGGGGGAGCGAAGCGAGTGAGCACACAGAGTGGTGGTGCGCCGGCGGTCGAGGTGCGCAACGTCTGGAAAGTCTTCGGTCCGCACACCGCTCGAGCGATCGAGATGTCGTCCGCAGGCGCCCGCCGCAGCGAGGTGCTGGCCGCCACCGGCTGCACCGTCGGCGTCCGCGATGTCAGCTTCTCTGTCTCCCGTGGCGAGACGTTCGTGGTCATGGGGCTCTCGGGCAGCGGCAAGTCGACGCTGGTGCGCTGCATCTCGCGCCTGACCGAC
>CAZREK010000009.1:0-19935 GCA_964598965.1 uncultured Bifidobacterium sp.
CTGCTGCTTCCAGTTGGGGCAGCAGTGCTTGGGTGAGGAAGAAGATGCCCTTGACGTTGGTGTCCATCACCTTGTCCCAGCCGGACTCGGGGAACTGTTCCAGCGGGGCGCCCCACGATGCGCCGGCGTTGTTGATGAGGACGTGCAGCTTCGGTTCGCGAGTGGCAATCTCCGCTGCGACGTGCTTGGCGCCGTCCACCTTGGAGAGGTCGGCGGGAATGGAGATGCACTCGCCGCCGTACTCCTGCGCCAGGCGTGCGGCGGTGGCGTCGCACACGTCGGCCTTGCGCGACGAGATGTAGACCTTCGCCCCGTTGGCCAGGAAGCCGGCGGCGATCATCTCGCCGATGCCGCGCGAACCGCCGGTGACCAGCACCACCTTGCCGCGCACGGAGAACAGGTTGTCGAGACGAAGATCGGGCATCTGCATGTCCGCGGGTCTAGTGGATCAGCCGTGGTCTGCTGCAGTCGGGCGTTGTACGTTGCCCCTGTTCCCCAACTTGACGCGATATATCAGCGTCGCCGCAGGTGGGTGACGTGTGGGCGCGTCAAGTTCGAGTCGGTCATGCCCTCGCGGGACCAGGAGTACACCGTGCCGAGCGCAGAGCGTCTTGTACGACAGGTCACGCGAACCCGTGGCTCACACCGGCCAGTGGTCGTTGATGAACGAGCGCAGGACGGCGAAGAACGCCTCGGGTTCGTCGCGGAACACACCGTGACCGGAGCCGGCGAAGCGTTCGAAGCGCACCAGGTCCGCGGGCAGTGCGGCGACGATGCGTTCCGCGCCCACCATCGGCGTCACCGGGTCCTGCTCGCCATGCGCCACCAGCACGGGCTCGCGCACGTCGGCCAGGCCGGGCAACAGGTTCATGTCCGGGCCCTCGTGGTGGTTGAAGTGGGTGAGCACCTCGTTGCGGTTGATGGTGCGCTTGCTGCCGAACGGGTTCATCCGCGAGGTCGTGTACAGCGGGCCGCACACCTTCACGTAGGGCACGACGGCAGCGGCCATGCCGGCTTCGTCGGGGGCGTCCCAGAAGTCGCGGGCGATCCTCTCCGCCTCCTCGCCACCGAGCTGGCGGAACATCGCGTAGATCGCCTCCGGGTCCTTGGTGGCCGCGGTGCTGAGGAAGATGTGACCGGCCGCGAAGCCCGGGTGGCGAGATGCGAGACGCTGCGCCACGAACCCGCCGAAGCTGAGTCCGAGCACGAACGGCTTCTCGATCGCCAGAGCCGCGCACATCTCCACCACGTCGTCGGCCCACCGGTCCAGGTTCCACTGGTCGGGCGTGGAGTGGTCGCTACGCCCGTGGCCGCGGTGGTCGTAGTACAGCGCCTGGCAGGTGTCGGCCATCGCCGAGAACGCCGGCTTGAAGCCGTTGTGATCGCCGCCCGGGCCGCCGTGCATCACGATCAGCGTCGGCCGCTGTCGCATCGCGTCGCCATCGGGCACCAGCGACAAGCCTTCCGTGTCGAACCACAAGCGCGTGCCATCGAGGAGCGTCACCTTCATGACCGCCAACCTAGGCCCTGGCGTGAAACTGCCTTGTCCTTCGCGCACCCCTGGTGCATACTGACTTTGCTCGTGGCCAGCGCTGCGAGAAGTGGGCCCGGCTGCCAACCCTTTGGTTGGGGAGCCGGGTTCTGCGCTTTTCAGACCTCAATTACGGCGCTCAAAGTGGGGCTCAGACCGTCGATCCAGCGTGGCCCAGCGCCCACCGCCCACGCCACGCCGTCGGCGATCCACAGCATCGGTTCGTCAACCCCGCGACGATGTTCGAAGATCAGCCGGGGTTCGGGGGCGCGATACCGATGGATTGTGCGTTCGTCATCAAGATCGTCTTGGCGACTTTCGATGACGACGCGGTCGATCGACGAGAGTTGCAGCCGTCTGACTACTTCGGCAAGACATCGCTCGCGGGCCTCGAATTCGGAGACGCCATGGTTCCGACGGCAGACGATGACGAACGCCTGAAGGTGCAACGTGGCGATCTCCTCCAGCAACGCGTGCCGGCGATGATTCAATTCGGCGTTGAAGTGGACACGACGACTCTTCGCCCCGGTCCAGCTGGTCACTTCGTTGCGCAGCGCTGGCAGATCGTGAGCCCGAGCGAGCACGCATGCCATGTAGTAGCGCTGGCCACGGATCGACTCGTCGACGAACGCGTCGGTTGGTTTGAATCGCCTCGGCGTCGCCATGGCCCGACGGTACGCCGAGGGTGTCACGCAGTTCGCGGCGATCCGCTAGTGGGGCTTCGGATCTGGCGGACCACCGGAGCCGTGTGAAACTTGAGCGATGGACGAGACGAGCCTGGTCTTCTCCGCCGATGGAATCCGCGCGGCCGATCTCGACGGGTTCTTCGTGGGTTGGCCGGATCCGCCGCCGCCAGAACGACTGCTCGAAATCCTGCAGGTCGCCGACGAGGTCGTGGTGTGCCGGCGTGATGACGGCAGCGTCGTTGGCTTCGCCACAGCGATCACCGACCGCTGCTTCGCTGCCTACATCCCGCTCGTCGAGGTGCTGCCCGAATACCAGGGGCGCGGGCTGGGTTCGCAGATGGTGCTGGCCATGCTCGACCGGTTGAGGTCGTGTTACATGATCGATCTTGTGTGTGACGACGACGTGGTGTGGTTCTACGAGCGCCTGGGCGGAACACGCCTGGCGGCGATGGCATGGCGCAACTACGACCGCCTGACGCCGGGTCGGGGCGCGCCCGGGGGCACGAGCTGAACTCTCTCCCGACGACGACGCGGGACTCTGTCGCACCCCTTTGGCACCATCCGGGCATGTGCCTCGAATGTGATGGTTTCTCCCACGAACAAGTGATGCGCGGCCTCGACCTGAAGATCAGGACGTACGGCTGGGCACTGACCCAGGTCGACGAAGGCCCGTCGGCCTTCTCGTACACGATTGGGCTGGTCGAGAGCTACGGCCACCCCGAACTGATTGCGCTCGACTTCGACGCCAAGCACCACCACCCATTGATCAGCTGGCTCGTCGACGACATCGTCGAACACGGCCGCATCACCGAGGCGCGGTTGGCGCTGGGCGGCCTGCGGTGCGTGGAGGTGCACCCGGACCATCTGGTGTCCGACTTCTTCGGGGGGTGGGCCAACCGATACGGCCACCTCCCCCGCCCAGGCCAGGCGATGCAAGTGCTGCTGCCCGACGAGGCGTACTGCGAATGTCACGCGCACGCCGTGCGGCGGCTCGATCGCCCCGGCCCGCTTCCCCCCGCACTGGGCCATCGGGCGAACCGCGCACAACGCCGAGCTGCGGGCCGCCGAGGGCCGGGCGGCCGTGCCGCATGAGCCATCGGGCGTACTGTCCTCGCGAGGCGTCCAAGCGAGGAGGCACCGATGGCCGCACGGATTCGTGAGATCTGCGTCAACTGTTCCGACCCGGAGGTGATGGCCGCTTTCTGGTCGGCCGCGCTCGACTACCCGGTCATCGACCGCGACGAGGAGAGCGTGTCGATTATGGGTGCAGCGAACACGCCCAGCATCCTGTTCATCCGCACCGACGCCGAGTCCGGCGGCCCGCCGAAGGTCGGTCACAACCGTCTGCACCTCGACCTGTCGCCCACTGGCTGCGATCAAGCCACCGAGGTAGCGCGCCTGGAGCGCCTGGGCGCAGTGCGTATCGACATCGGCCAGGGCACACCGTCATGGGTGGTCATGGCCGACCCCGAGGGCAACGAGTTCTGCGTGCTGCGCACGCGGGTACCCGCTGCACCCAAGCGGTTCGACTGATGGTGCTGGCAGCGGCGGGCTGATTGTTGTGACAGCCTGGTGGCGCAGCGAGCTCGACAGAGCAGCAGAGGGCGGCAACTCATGAACTGGATCGACGAGATGCCCGACGAGGCGTTCAAGGCCCTCATCGTCGCAGGGTTCCTACTTGCGTTGTTGTCGTCAATCGTCTTGGTCGTAATCGGCAAGAGCAGGCCGAACCTCCGAACGCTGCTTCACTCTCTGATCTGCGTCGCTGGCCTGAGCTTCGGGGCGGGCTGCCTCATCGGCGCCGTTCGCGAGGAGGAGAAGCTGAGCCACGGTGCCATCGTTGCCTTTGCAGTCGGCGTTCTGCTCACCGCTATCGCCTACATCGTCTTCATCGTCCGAAGGTCGCCGAGAACACGAGTCGTCGCGATCACGGTGGCGCTGTGCACGCTGAGCGCGGGCATCGTGCTAGGAGGGAGTGAGAACACCGAAGACTGTGGTTGCGGCGATCCGACCACCCCGCCCACCATCACCACTCAGCACGCGTGATCATCCATCCAGCGGCTTCTGTGTGAGCACACGGACGGACTGTCGCTCTGTGTCGTGACACACACGACGTCACCGCACCCGGGTGCCGGCCACACCCAAGTCTCGAGTAGACGGCCCTCCTTCGGACGTCAGCCTTGGCCGTCACCGATGATGACGCGGACCTCGCCCAAGAAGACGGGGGCTGGCGTCGATGTCGAGGAACGTCTGCTCGTCCTCGTGGAACTCCTGACACAACTCGGCCACCACCTCTTGCGACGCCGCGGGCGCATCGCGGAAATTCTCGCTCACGCCGTCGAACGCGGGAGGCGACTGGCCAGCGCGAGCCAACGGGTTGTCCGCATCGACCAGACGTAGACGCAGTTCACCAAGCGATAAATGGCCAACGAGGGCTGTCCAGGCCGGACAAGACTGGCTCGATGCGTCTTCGACCTCGGCGACCCAAACATCAAGACCCGCTGAGGCCGATCGTTGTCCCGGAGGTGACGGCTGACCTCAATCGAGGTGGCGCAATCCTGGGACGACTTCCCTGGACCGCGTGGCGAAGCTTTGACAGGGACATGCGGGCGAGGACGATGACGGCGCCTGACTGGATCCCTGGCTGGTGGACAATCACCCCAAGCACGGTTGTGCCGTACTGCACCGCGTCGGAGAAGCCGGTATTGACGGCAGCACTCTTGTCGATGCACCCCAACGGCCATGTTCGCGAGAAGGCTGTTTGTCACCTGGCTTCATTGGGGCGCGTCGAGTCCGCCCCTGCGTTGCTCCTGCGATCGACCGATTGGGTCGCACAGGTCAGAGAGGCCGCGGCTGACGGGCTTCGGCAACTTCGTGACACGCTCCGCCCAGAGGACCTAATACCCGCCCTTGCCCTGCTCGAACCACCGCGCTGGGCCTCTCGCTCACGAGATGAAGCTCTTGATGAAATCCGCCCTTGGCTGCTCTCGAGCCTCGGCAGTGACCAGATCATCGCCGCTTTGAAGTTCCGGGATCCGAAGGTCCGACAGGCAGCCGCCCGAATTCTCGTCCAACGAGGTGAATGTGCGGTTGCACTCACAACTGCACTCGCCCAGAGCGACGCCGCGACGGCCACCATCATTGCCAACGGTCTGTCACCGACCGACTGGGCTGACGCCGACCTTATGAATCGTGCTCTCGAGGCGAAATTCAGCCAGGTGGTGAGTACCGCGCTTGCATGGCTCCAGCTCAACGCGCCGGAGCGCGCCGTCGAGGTCAGTTCGTCGCTCTTGCTCAGCCGCTCGGCGACCACGCGATTCTTGGCGCAACACTTCCTCCGAATGCACGGAGTTGACACCCCGTCGATCTACCGAGCTGCACTTTCAACTCACCCGCGTCTTGCCTTGGTCGGTCTGGGTGAGGTCGGTGACGTCTCCGACTCCCAAAGGGTCGCCGCGTTCTTGGGCGCTTCCGAGGCCGCTCAGCGTGCCGCAGCTACCACCGCTCTCGGTCGACTGGCCGGCCGTACAGCCGAGGAACGTCTCTGCACCATTCTTGGTGACCCGAGCCCTCGGGTGGCACGAGCGGCGTCGTGGGCCTTGATTCGACTGGGTCCGTCATCGAACTCAGTCGAGCTCGCATGGCAGGTCGCCCTGACGGCTCAAACGCCAGGGAATCGAACTGCGTCATTCCGGCTCTTCGCGTCTTGCGGGCGTTGGACCGCACTTCGCCTCGCTTGCCGCGCAATCTTGGCATCGGACGCCGATCTCGCCGAACGCGGTCATGCATTGCTGGCGATATGCATGAAGTCGTGGAACCGCTCATTCACAAACCCGCCGGCTAGCGATCGATCTGAGCTCAAGTCGCTCATTGTGAAAGTCATCCCGCATCTCCCGCCAACGACTGCGGAGATCGTGACGCTGTCCGTGAAGCCATATCTGGACTTCGCTGATGGTGAAGCGCCTGCTGCTTCGGAGTCGACTACTCCACACGCGGGCCACTGATCGCACGCGCGATCACCAGATGCTGGATCTGGCTCGTGCGATCGAAGATCGCGTGCATCGTCGCGTCGCGGTGCCAGCATGAGGTGATGACGAACATCGGCATGTGTTTCGACCGGGAGTACCCGGCGCCAGAGGTGCTGCACTTCGCTCGCGCACTTGAGGATGGCGGCGTCGACCAGCTGTGGGTGATCGAGGACTGCTTCTTCACCGCCGGCATCTCCCTGGCCGCAGCGGCGCTGACCAGCACCGAACGGCTCACCGTCGGCATCGGCATCCTCCCTGCCGTCGCCCGCAACGCAGCGATCACCGCGATGGAACTGGCCACGCTGGCCCAGTTCGGTCCCGGCCGGCTCATCGCCGGCATCGGCCACGGGGTGCAGGACTGGATGGAACAGATCGGTGCCCGCACACCGAGCCCACTCACGACCCTGGAGGAGGTATGCACCGCGGTGCGCCGATTGCTACGCGGCGAGGAGGTGTCAGTGGAGGGCCGCGAGGTGCAGCTGCGCGGCGTGCGCCTGGAAGCCCCGCCCGCGATCGCCCCGCCCATGGTGGCGGGCGTGCGCGGGCCGAAGTCGATGGCGGTGGCCGGCCGCGCGTGCGACGGTGTGATCCTGGTGGAGGGGGCGGGCCCGTGGGCCGTCCGGGCAGCGCGCCAACAGGCGGGCGACCCGGCCGGTTGGCGCATCACCACGTTCACCTCGATGTGCACCGCACCGACTCGCGAGCAGGCGTACGAGTGGATGGCACCGGTGGTGGCCAGTTTCATTCGTTCCGCGAACCCCTCCATCTCGCAGCACCCACACTTCGCCGAGATGCAAGCACTCCTGGCCGACGGCGGCGAGCCTGCGCTGGTCGGCATGCCGCGGGAGTGGTGGCTGGACATCGCGGCAGTCGGCACGTTCGACGACGCGGTCGAGCACGTACAACGCCTCGCCGATGCGGGCGTGCACGACGTGGCAATCTTCCCGCCACCCGAACTGGAACTGGGCCGTCAACTGATCGACGACGTGATCGCGCTGCGGCGAGCCATCCCGTCCTAGCGGCGGTACACCACCATCGTTGGGATCGATCGTGGACGCTGCTCAGACGTTCTCGCCACGCCGTAACGATAGTTGCACTTGACGGTCGCTGAGCCGAGGCAGATCGGCAGCTAGGCGCGGTTCCCGCCGCCCGGCTGAAGCCGGATGAGTCGATACTTCATCGCGGCGGCCACCTGCTCATTATCTGACGACGCGTACTGACGAAGCACCGCGATCGCTTGAGGAGTGCCGATGCCCGCGAGCAGCCAGCTGTACCACTTTGCAATCACGTCGTCGTCAGACGCGGTGTATTGAAGATGGGAGAACCCCATCGCCAAAGCACGTGCGGCATACGGCGCGGTCGACGGGTCTCCGGCCTTCTGCAACGCGAAGGCAACGCGTTGGTGCTGGTGGTGCACAACAGACACGAGTAGCTCATTCAGCAGGGAGACGGGCAACGTCTGAAGGGCCAGCCGTTCCAGGAGTTCATCAAGAACCGGCCCCTCACCGTCAACCAACGCGGCACGCACCGCACTGACAACGTCCCCGTGCTCCACGAGGGCAGAATGCCCGCCCAGGATCAGTTCGTCAACAGCGCCGATCGGCAGCGCTGCGAGATCTGCCCGGATACGGGGCAGACCCAGCCACGACCACCCGCTCGGAGACTCTTGGGCCGAACCAGAAGTACAACGGTTGTCCCTTGGACCGCGCCACGCGGGCGAGGTGGATGCGGTGGAGCCGACTCTTCAATGAGACGTAGTGACTTGGCCAGGCAACCGCCTGCATCCACGCCTCGCTCAGCCGAGTTTGTTCCCGGTCGAACTCGTCGAGGTCATCGATCGCCATCATGCGCACGGAGTAGTCCGCCATCGCGTCCAGAAACGGCTGGGAGCACCGGTACAGCGCGCCGGGGCCATCTTCCGAGCACAGTTCGAGAACGTCCGTTGCTGGCTGGCCAGTGAGCGCAGCAAGGAGTGCGCTCGCCTGTTCGAGTGTCTCACAGCCGTCTTGGTTCAGCGGCGAAAGGAGCGCCTTCTTCTTGCCTGGCTTCGGCACACAAGGGCCGAGGGCAACGTCGACTGCCGCGAGTCGTTTCTGATCGGCGGCAAACACCACGAGGGCCACGGAACTCACAGCGCGTTCGGTCGACAAGTAGCGAATAGTGCCCGCTACGGGCGCGAAATTCAAGCCGGTCACCGCACTGATCACCCGCCACCTACCGCCGGCTCGGGACCGCACACGCGGCGCTTTGACGTTGCCGTCGCGGCTCGAAGATCAGCTGCGGTGCTTGTGTGCGGTCGACGGAGCGAGAATGAGTGACGTGGACAGTGTGACGGTGTTCTTTTCCCAGCGACTGTCGGAGGACGAAGTTTACGAGTACCGGGCCGACCGGTGGTGGAACGAGGGCCCACGGCTGACGTTCGTAGGCTGCAATCCGAGTCTGATCACCTGGCAGGCCGGCGCCAGATTGGACCCGACGAGCGCCAACTGTGAGGCGATCGCCCGGCGAGATGGCTACGCCGGGATGACCATGTTGAACCTTTGGGCGCTACGGGGCACCGATCCACGACAGCTGCGCAGCCACCCGGATCCGGTCGGCCCCGCGTGGGCCGAGGCATTCGACGAAGCGGTACGCGATGCTGGCTTCGTCGTGGGCGCATGGGGAAGCGCCCCCTACGCCGTCGGCACGCGGGTAGCCCGACTCCGCATCGCCGAGGTGGTCGACCGCATGGTCGCTCTCGAACTAAGCGTGCGTTGCGTCGGCCTCACCGCCGACGGCGATCCGCGCCACCTGTCGCTGAGAGGCGTGTCGAGGAGTGCTCTCCCAGCTCTGCAGCCCTTCGTCGACCGAGCGACGTTGTTGTAGCCGGACTCCCTGCGGGCGATGCGCCCCGGCCATTCACAACAACTGGCCCAACCTCGGTGTCCCCTACCGCCGGTTGACGGTGAGTGTTGATTTGCGCTCCGGCATCGAAGTCCGCGGCAGCGCCGAGCGGCAGATCTGCGCTACCTGTCAGCGGACCACTCGGTCATGTCCTCGTAGCTGGCCGCGCTCGACTCGGGCTGCGGGGTCATCCGCATGTCGATGAAGACCTGACCGAAGGTCGTGGAAAGCCGCCACCGCTCCCATTGGTCCATCGAGGTCTCCGCGTGCCGACGCAACAGCCGCATCAAATCTCGCATCTCATCGTTCGACAGCTGACCACTCATCTGCTCAGCCTCGCACCTCGCCGCCGGCATATCGGTAGTTCGGTGCGGCCTGATACACCCTACGCTCATCCCATGTCGAAGCCCGGGCAAGGAACCGACCCCGACTACGAGGATGCCCGAGGTCGGCTCGCGCTCTGGCTCGAACTCGACGACATCGCGTGGCTCGCAAAGCACTGCGTGTGCGGAACGCAAACCGGCCACCACACGACCGAGTGCGTGCGCATCCGATTCCGTGCGGGTGCCTGTCTGCACGCCCACAACCTGGAACGGTAAGAGCGGCGAGCGGCGACTGTGCACCCGTCAGAGCTCGATGACCTCGATCCACGACGCGCCCAACTTGGAGAGGTCTCCCGCATCGACGCAGAAGTGCCGCGTCTGTGCGTCTGCGAGATCGAAGTCAAGGGTCCGGCGAGCCGAATCATCCAACGTGATTGCCAGCTCGTGCGTGCCCGCCCCGACCTCCACTTCGAGACGGCCGCCAGACCGGAGACGGCCAACAGCTTCACCGTCGACCCGCACCACGTAGTACCGAGTTCGATCACGTTTCGCAGTCGAGCGTGAGACGATCACCTTGCCTGACATCGAGCGCATCGTGCCCGCTAGGGGCGCTGTGGTCAAGGGTTGCCCCCAGAATGGGACACGCGCTCCAAGGGGCCTCGTTCGATGGCGCGGTTGTCAATGCTCAATGCCCAGGGCTCTTGGACGGACGATCCAAAACTCCACGTGAATCTGTTGGCGGGCGGCGACAATCGAACTCTCCGCCAGCGCCCGCTGACACTCCCGGGCGAACTTGAAGGCTCGCTGCACCCGTCACAGAATTCTGTGCCGACCTGACACAGAACACGTGGCATCCCTGGTCACTTCCGGCAACCGGAGGACACCGGCCACCTCTCAACTGACGAGAGCGACGGCCGAATCAGACACCTAGAATCGTGCCGTGACCAGGGCAGATGTCACTCGACGCGCAGGCCGCTGATCGCGCGGGCGATCACCAGTTGCTGGATCTCGCTCGTGCCCTCGAAGATCGTGTGGATCTTCGCGTCACGGTGCCAGCGCTCCACCGGGTACTCGCGGGTGTAGCCGTAGCCGCCGAGAATCTGGATGGCGTCCTCGGTGACACGCACGGCGACTTCGCTCGCCTTGTACTTGCTCATCGAGCCTTCACCGTTCTTGAAGCCACCGTTGCGGGCCAGCCAGGCCGCACGCCAGATGAGCAGACGGGAGGCGTCGATCTCGGTGGCCATGTTGGCCAGCTTGAACGCGATCGCCTGGTGCATGACGATCGGCTTGCCGAACGCCTTGCGCTCCTTCGAATACTCCAGCGCGTACTCGTACGCCGCACGAGCGATACCCAGCGCCTGCGCGCCCACCGACGGGCGGGTGGCCTCGAAGGTGCTCATCGCCGGCTGCTTCTCGCCACTGTGGCCACGCTCCCGAGCGCGGGCCAGCTTGGCGTCGAGCTTCTCCTTGCCGCCCAGCAGGCAGCGACCGGGGATGCGCACATCGTCGAGCACGACCTCGGAGGTGTGCGACGCACGAATACCATGCTTCTTGTACTTCTGGCCCATGCTGAGACCCTTGGTGCCGGGCGGCACCACGAAGCTGGCCTGACCACGGCCCTTCAGCTCGGGCTCGACCGCGGCCACCACGACGTGAATGTCGGCGATGCCACCGTTGGTGATCCAGGCCTTGGTGCCGTTCAGCACCCACTCGTCGTTGGCCTCGTCGTAGACCGCACGGGTGCGCAGCGACGACACGTCGCTGCCGGCGTCGGGCTCGCTGACGCAGAACGCACCGAGGTTCACCTTCTTGGCGTCGCCGTAGCACTGCGGCACCCACTCCATCACCTGCTCGGGCGTGCCGTTGCCGGCGATGCCCGCGGCGGCCAGCGACGAACCCATGATGGCCATGCCGATGCCGGCGTCGCCCCAGAACAGTTCCTCGATGGCGACCGGCAAGGTGAGACCGGTGGGGTCGGCCATCGCGTTCATCATGAACTCCCAGCCGTACAGGCCGATCTCGGCAGCCTGCTGCACGATCGGCATCGGCATCTCCTCACGCTCGTCCCACTCGTGGCCAGCGGGACGGATGACGGACTCCGAAAAGTCGTGCACCCACTTCTGCAGCTGGAGCTGGTCTTCGTTGAGAGCGAAATCGGCCATGGTGAAACGCCTCCGATGAGCGTTGGGCGGAAGTTACTGAGGGGTAACACTACCCGCCGGTAACCCAGTTTGTCCACGTCCTCGTTGTCCCGTTTTCTCGTTCGTGTCGCGCTCTGACCGCCATCCATGGAGGTCAGGCCGCGACACAAGCGCATCGGGGGACGGGAAGCGGGTGTGGAAGAGTGGCGGGATGCAGCGAGCGAGCAAAGTGACCGCGGTGATGGTGGCAGTGGCAGGCCTGTTGGGCGCCTGCAGCGACGACGGGAAGGGTGGCAGCAGCGCGACATCCGTGACGCTCGACCCGAACGACACCGCGCCCCCGGGCATCGTGCAGGAGTTGGCCGATGACGCCACCAACGCGGCCGTGGAGACCGAGATGGCGGCCCAGCCCGGCGGCTGCGACCCGCTGGACACCAGCAGCTGTCTGCTGCCCTACCCCAGCAACTACTACACGCAGGAAGACCCGGTCTCGCCCACGCACCTGCGCGTCAACCTGCCCGCAGCCGGCATGCCCACCAACGCCTCGGGCGTGGCGGTCGACCCCACCGAGTGGAATCGCAACGACGGGTTCAGCCCGAACACGCCCATCCTCGTGCACCTCGACGATCTCGATGCCGAGCTCTCCAACCTGCCGTCCTGGACCGACATCGGTGCATCGCTGGAACCCACCTCCCCGGTGGTGCTGGTGGACATGGACACCACTGAGCAGATCCCGCTATGGGCCGAACTCGACGCGCACGATGAGGACGAGTCGCAACGCCTGCTGGTGATCCACCCCGCGATCAGCCTGCCCGAAGGCCATACCTTCGCGGTCGGCCTGCGCGGCATGTTGAACCACGACCGCGGCCTCATCGACACGGGCAACATCTTCCGCGTCTACCGCGACAACCTGCGCACCACCAACGAAGAAGTCGAGTACCGCCGCGCCGACATCGATGCCGCCATCAGCGCGCTGGTGGCCACCGGCGTCCAGCGCGTGGAGCTGCAGCTGGCCTGGAGCTTCACCGTCGCCAGCACGGACAACATCGCCGGCCGCATGCTCCACATCCGCGACGACGCGCTCGCCCAACTGGGCGACGCCTCACCCGCGTTCCACATCGACGATGTCGCCAAGAACGCCGAAGACCGTATCGCCGTCACAATCACCGGCACGTACGAGGTGCCCAACTACCTCACCGGTGACGGCAGCCCCGGCCAGCGGTTCAACTACGCGACCGACACCAGCCTCGACCCCGACGCGCTGCCGGCACAGAACGGCACCATCCAAGTCGCATTCCAGTGCAACGTCTCCGACGCGACGATGGCCACCGACCAGCCCGCACATCTCGTGCAGTACGGCCACGGCCTGCTGGGCAGCTACGACGAGATCAACGCCGGCAACGTGCGCGACTTCGCCAACGAGTCCAACATCGTCTTCTGCGCCACCAAGTGGGCGGGCATGAGCGAGGACGACATCGCCAACGCGATCACCTCGCTGGGCGACTTCAGCAACTTCCCCACCATGGCGGACCGTCTGCAGCAGGGTGTGCTCAACCAGATCTTCCTCAGCCGGCTGATGACTCGCCCCGACGGGTTGGCGACGGTGAAGGCGCTGCAGCGCAAGGACGGCTCGCCCGTCTTCGACCCCAGTCACCTGGACTACGACGGCAACAGCCAGGGCGGCATCATGGGCCTGATGTTCGCCGCGGTGTCACCGGACATCGAGCGCGCCGTCCTGGGCGTGCCGGGCATGAACTACAGCATGTTGCTGCCTCGCTCGGTGGACTTCGACACGTACGAGAAGATCTTCGAACCGGCGTATCCCAACGACCGCGACCGCACGATCATCCTCGGGATGACCCAGATGCTATGGGACCGCGGTGAGGGCGCGGGCTACGTGCAGCACGTGACCTCCAACCCGTACCCGGGCACGCAGGCCAAGCAGGTACTGCTGGACGTCGCGTTCGGCGACCATCAGGTGACGCCGCTGTCGGCGCTGGTGGAGGCCCGCACGATGGGCCTCACCATCCACCGCCCGGTGGCTGCCGACGGCCGGTGGGCCGAGGTGGAAGCCGGCTGGGGGCTGGAGACCACCACCTACCCCAGCAGCGGCTCGGCGATCATCATCTGGGACTCGGGTATGGCCCCCATGCCGATCGAGAACCTGGCCCCACGCGAGGGCGACGATTCGCACGAGGACCCGCGAGCCGACGCCGACGTGCGCCGGCAGAAGGCCGCCTTCCTGTTCGAGGACACCCTCATCGACGTGTGTGACGCGAAAGCCTGCACCGCCGACCACCGCGCCTGATCGAGCAGGCTGATCGAGTGCGCCTCGGCGCAGGCGATCAGGGGTACGGGATCGCCAGCAGCTGAGCTGCGATCGTCTCGATCGTCAGCTTGGCGCCCGGCTTGTAGGAGTGCACACCGTCCCAGCGATACGCCAGGCTGCTGGCGATCGTGGGGTCGGTGCAGTACTCCTGCGGACCGGTGATGAAGGTGACCTTGCCTGGGTTGTTCGCCGCCGCCTGGCGCAGCAGCTCGTTGACGTGGGCGACGCGGGCGTCGTCACCGCGCTCGGGCAGTGGCGGCGTGCCCTGACCCTTCACGTCCTGCGGGCGCATGCACGGCACTTCCAACAGCGCCACCTTGGTGCCCAGCGCGGACAACGCGTCGATGCCTTCCTGCAACCCGTTCAGGAAGCGGGTGTCCACCTGCGGATCGGTGAACGGCACGACTGTCTCGCCGAACTTCACGTCGAAGACGTCCCAGGCACCCAACACCACCAACGCGACCTCGGCGTTCACCGACTGCGCATCGGCCACCCACTGGCTGACCCAATCGCTGCAACCGGAGAACGACCGCTTGTAGTCGATCGAGGACACCGCAGTGCCGGCGGTGTACACGCTGCAGCCGGAGATGCCGCCGTCGCCCACGGTGAAGGTGCTCGCCAACCCATCGGGCAGGTTGACGAACAAGGCATGCGCTGTCGAGTCGCCCACGATCACCATCTTGCGCGGCAAGGTCGGTTGGGTGGTGGGGGTGGGCAGCGTGCTGCTGGTGGACGTGGTGGAGTCCGGCGACACGGACACCGACGTGCCCGGGTCGCTGGTGGGTGTCGTACCGCCGGTCGGCAAGGTGGACTCGGCGCCGATCGCGTTGGGGTCGAACTGCAGGTCCGCACCGGTGTCGACGGCCGCGTCGTAGAACGGATCGGCCTTGCCGTAGAAGTAGGTCATCGAACCCACCAGCCACAACACGCCCACCGATGCCAACGCCACCACGCCACGCCAGTTGGCACCCTGCCGTGCCTGCCACCAGCGCGAGATCGCACCCGCGCGGATGGGCCCCTCGAGGAAGCGATAGCACGCCTCGTTGACGGGCACTGTGATCGCCACCGCCAGCCCGAACTTCGACCACGAACCGTCGAACGCCTCGCACACGCGCATGACCGGCCAGCTCCACAGGTACAACCCGTACGAGCGCTTGCCGATCTCCACCAGCGGGTTCCAGCTCAGCACTGCGCGCACACCAGCAGCCCACGGGTGCACCGCCACCGCCACCAACACCGCCGACGCGATCGACACCAGCGGCAACAACCACAGGTAGGTCTTGTCGTCCACCACGTGCCCGATGAAGAACGAGGCCACCAACACCGCGGCGGCCGCGGCGGCGACCCAGTCGAGCACCGCCCCGACGCTGTTCTGCGGTCGACCGGTGATCTTCCACGGCCGCCACAAGAACGCGAGCGCAGCACCCAGCAGCAACCCGCTGGAACGCGTGAACGTGGACAGGTACAGGAAGTTGAAGTGGAAGGACGGGTTGCTGGACAGCGTCGGCCAGTCGGCGCTGGCTGCGAGCGCGGTGAGCACCATCACCCCGACCGCGACCGCGGCGATCGCCTTGCCGCGACGACGATCATCACCGCGATTGCGAGTGATGAACACGAACACCAGCGGCCAGATCGCGTACCACTGTTCCTCCACCGCCAGGCTCCACAGGTGGCGGAACATCGTCGGCGACGGCGAGAAGTACGGCGTCTGGCTGAAGATCTGGCCCCAGTTGGCCAGGTAGAAGATGCCCCACGGGTAGTCGTGACGCAGCTGGCTGTGCTGCTCGGTGGTGCCCCAGAACACGGCCCACACGCCCACCGCCACCAGCACCGCCACCAGCGCGGGCAGCAGGCGGCGGAAGCGACGCAACCAGAACTGCTTGAGCGCGATGAAATGGTTGCGGTCGCGTTCCTCGATCAGCAGCGACGTGATGAGGAAGCCGGAGACGACGAAGAACACCTCGACGCCGAAGAAGCCACCGTGCATCCACTCGAACCCGGCGTGGTACAGGATGACCGCGATCACTGAGATCGCGCGCACACCGTCCAGCGCAGGCTGATAGCCCATGCGCGGTCGCTCGGGCTTGGGCTGTTTCGGTCGCGCGACCGGTCGGGGCATCGGCCGCGAAGGAGCGGCAGGTGTGGGGTCGATGTCGACGACGGGCACCTCGCCCCACGACGGTTCGCCGAAGTCGGCGGGGTCGGGCGATGACTCGGACCAGGTGCGCTCAAGGCGCTTCAGGCGCTGCAGCGCCGGGTGGTCCTGTTCCTCCGTCACGGTGGACCAGTCTCGCAGGTGGTCAGCCCTGTTGAGCGGTCACGGCGAGCTGCACACGCCACACCAGCACCAGCACGAGGGCGATCGCGGTCAGGCCGGCGCCCGCCACCATCGGGCTCCACACCCCGATGCGGTCGAAGGCCGAACCGGCAAGCGGCGGGCCGAGCACGCGCCCGATCGCAGCCGCTGCCTGCTGACGACCCATGGCTTCACCCCGCCGGTCCGGTGGGGCGGCACGGTTCACCAGCTCGGTGAGTGCCGGCGACGCGACGCCTTGGCCGACCGACAGCACCAACAACGCCGGTGCGAGCAGCAGCCAGGTCGTGGACGCACCCACCAGCGCCAGACCGCAGACGACGACGGCCAATGCGATCATGTACAGGCGGCCCACGGGCATCGCTGCCGCGAGCTTGCCGAAGCCACCACCTTGGACGGCCACCAGCACCAGGCCGATGCCCAGGAACACCAAGGCCGCCGAACCCTCGGTGAGGTCGAAGCGCCGGCTGCCGAACAACGAGAACGTGGCCTCGAACGCGGTGAAGGCCACCGTGCCGAGGAAGCCGATGATCGCCAGGTGGCGCAGCACCGGCACCCGCAGGCGCTCGCGTCGCTCGCCGCGCGGGGCGCTGGCCGCCACCTTGGTCTCGGGCAGGCGCACGATCGCGGCGATGGCGTTGACCGCGGCCAGCGCAGCTGCCACGTAGAACGGCACGTGCGGCCCGCCCAGTGTGGCCAGGCCGCCGATGGCCGGGCCGAGCACGAAGCCCACACCGAACGCGGCACCGAGCATGCCCACCAGCCGCGGGCGTTGGTCGGGCGGCGCCATATCGGCCACCGCTGCCTGCGCCACCGACAGGCTGGCACCGCTGGACCCATCGATCGCGCGGCCGAGGAACAGCACCCACAGCGAGCCGGCGGCACCGGTGATGAAGCTGCCGACCGCGGTGCCCACCAGCGAGATGACGATCACCGGCTTGCGGCCGATGCGATCGCTGAGCCGACCGAGCAGTGGCGCGAACACGAACTGGGCAAGCGCGAACGTGGCGAACAGCCAGCCGACGGCGTACCCGGAGGCACCGAAGCGCTCGGCGTACACGCCCAGGATGGGCACGACGATGCCGAACCCCACGAGGTCGAGCGCGACCGTCGTCCAGATCGTCCAGTACCCCTTGGGGAACGGTGTGCGCTCAGGCCTCGACACGAATCCCCGTTCTATCGCCTGGAAGGCGTCGTCAGCGGCGCAGGGTGGTGCCGGACTTGGTGGTTTCCACCGTCCAGCCCTCTGCCTGCAGCTCGGCACGCAGGGCGTCGGCGGTAGCGAAGTCCTTCGCCGCGCGAGCGGCGTCGAGCGCGGCGGCCTTCGCCGCGGCCTCGGCGGGCACGTCGCCGCCCGCGTTCAGCACCAGGCCGACCGCGGTGCACATCTCGCGAACGGCCGCAGCGAGGGCAGCAGCTTCGGAGGTGCCGCCGGCGTCGATGGCGACGTTGGCGCGGCGCACGGTGTCGAACAGGATCGCCGTCGCGGCCGGAGTGTCGAGGTCGTCGTCCATCCGCTCGCGGAACCGCTGCAGCACACCGGCGTCGGCGACTGCGGAGGGCAGGCCCGCGGTGCGCGAGGCGAACGAATCCAGGCCCGCCAGTGACTTCACCGCCGCGTCGATGTTGTCCTGCCCCACGCTGACCGGGCCGCGGTAGTGCGACTGCAACAGCAACATGCGGTAGGCCCGCGGGTCGTAGTGCTGCATGAGGTCGAGCAGGTTGGCGACGTTGCCGAGGCTCTTCGACATCTTCTCGCCCTCGGCGTCGACGACGAAGCCGTTGTGCATCCAGTGGTTGGCGAAACGCTTGCCCAACGCCACGGCCTGGGCGCGCTCGTTCTCGTGGTGCGGGAACTTGAGGTCCATGCCGCCGCAATGCAGGTCGAACCCCTCGCCCAACAGGTCGAGGCTCATCACCACGCACTCGCTGTGCCAACCGGGGCGACCATCGCCCCACGGCGAGGGCCAGGAGGGCTCGCCCGGCTTGGCCAGCTTCCAGAGCACGAAGTCCGCGGGGTGGTGCTTGTTGCCCGCGCCGAACACCTCACGGTCACCGCCGCCCTCGATCATGTCGGACAGGTGCTGGTTGGCCAGCAGGCCGTAGTCCTCGACGGTCTCGACGCTGAGGTACACACCGTCGTCGGTGGTGTAGGCGCGGCCGAGGTCCACCAGCTGGCCGATCATCGCGACCATCTGTTCGACGTACTCGGTGGCGTGCGGCACGTCGGTGGGCCGGGCGACACCCAGCTTGCCCATCGCCTCGAACCACACGGCCTCGCACGAGTGCGTGATCTCCTGCCACGGCCGGTTCTCGCGGTTGGCGCGGTTGATGATGCTGTCGTCGATGTCGGTGATGTTGGACACCAACCGCACCCGCACACCGGACCACTCGAGGTAGCGGCGCAGCACGTCGTACACCAAGGTGGCGCGACCGTGACCGAGGTGAGGCGGGCCGTACACCGTGGGGCCACACAGGTAGATGCTCACCACGCCGGGCTCGCGCATTGCGAGCTCACGTACCTCTCGTGTGGCGGTGTCGTACAAGTGCAGCATGGGCACACAGCCTACGAGAGGGCGGTCGATGGCGCCCTCTCGTTTCGGCTGCGTTCATTAGCTGTGTTCAGCAGCTGTGGTCAGTAGTCGGGGTCTTCCACGACCACGTCGCGGCTGGCGGTCAGCCAGTTCATCACCGTGTTCGCTTCATCCGCGTCGACGTCGCGTTCGATCAGCACGTCCATCAGGTGCGCGGCCATCAGGCTGAAGTGGCGATGGGTGACGCCGCGGCCACGGTGCGCTTCGTCCAGGCCGAGGAGCCACGGTGCCGTTGGACCGCCCAGCGCCTCGCCGATCATCTCGGCCAGCTTCTTGCGCTGGACCTCCATGTCGGTGGCGTGGAAATAGCCGGCGAGCTCGGGGTCCTGACGCGCACGCTCGTACAGGTCGGCGACGATGGCGGCGATCGCCGCCGCACCGCCCAGCCGGTCGAAGATCGTGGTCGCGGATTCCATGGCCCTAGTCCACCACAGATCAGGCGGCGTCATGCGACGTCGTAGTGACGACGGAACTCCTGGCCGAGCGCGGGGTACTGCTGCATGCGGGTGGTCCAGCCCGCGGCGCCGGCGTCCCAATCGCCAGCGCTGATGCCCTTCTGCGCCGCGTACTGGTGGCAGAAGCTCTGGTCGTAGTTGTGGGCGGCGACGCGCTTGCCCACCCACGCGTAGGTCGGCAGGTCGACACCGTTGATCGGCGTCAACGCCTCGGCGGGAAGCGGCTGGGCAGCGGCCTGCTGATAGGCCATCGCCTGCTGCATCTGCGCAGCCTGCATCGCCTGCGCGCTGGCGGCCATCTGCTGCGCCTGGTCGACCATGCCGGGGGCGGCGGCGACGGTGGCCTTGAGGTCCTTCATGTTCTTGTGCAGTCCCATTGGTGTTCTCCTTGTGCAAGCGGGCGGCACCGTTGCCGTCCGTGATGGCCTCATCGTCGTCCCGCACGTCGCCGAGTGCCTGAGTACCCGCTACTCATTTGGCGAAAGTGACAGAATCGGCGGGAGATGGGAACCAAGGTCACCTTCGCCGGCCGCGACGCCGAGGTACGTGCCGCGCTCGACGCGATCTCCGAAGGTTCCGGCGCGTACTTGGTCGGCAAGGCTGGCGTCGGCAAGAGCCGCCTTGCCGAAGCGGTTGATCAACGCGCGT
>CAZREK010000010.1:0-19000 GCA_964598965.1 uncultured Bifidobacterium sp.
ACGTCGTCGAACGTGGTGGCATCGGCGACGAGGTGCGCGCTCGGATGGCGGGCGGTGCGCACGAAGCGGTGCGCGGCCGCGGCGATGGCCTGCAGCGTCTGCGCGGTGATGTGGTCGTCACCGCCCGGCCCGAGGCCGACGATGACGACCCGCGGGAGTGTCACCCAGCGTCCGCGACGACGGTGGCCGTCGCGACGTCCCAGCGCCCGATGCGCGGGTTCACGTAGACCTCGGCCTCCGCGTAGACCGCCTGCAGCGCCGCACCGATCTCGTCGCGAGAGAGTTGCGCCTGCTCGTCGAGGGTGAGCGAGTCGTACGGGCGCAGCATGGCGATGGCGCGGGCCTTCGGCGTGGTGTCGCCGTACTCGATGAGCACGACCTCGCCGGGGGCGGGCGACGCGGTCTTGAGGGGCTCGATGATGATCGAGAACACCTGCGCGAACGTGTCGGGGTCCATGCAGTTGCGGCCCTGCTGGTCGTAGATGACGCCACCGGTGGCTGCATAGTCGGCGTTGGCGGAGTACTGCGCGGCGGCGTCCGCGAACGACTTGCCGCCGGCGATCTCGGCCAGGACTGCGTCGGCATCGACGGAAGCCTCCAGCGGGATCGCTGCCAGGCACAGCAGGGCGGCGCCGTCGAAGCCCTTGTCGTAGCCGGCGCGGCCGGCCTCGCTGTACTGCTGGACCAGCGAGTTGAGCGCGTCGCCACTGGCTGCGTTGAGTTCGTCCTCGGTGCTGATGGACACGTCCGCGGGCACCACCGCGCCGACCTGCACCCACGACTCGATCGCCTTGCGCACCGCGGAGCCGCTGGTGCTGCCACCGGTGAGCGTGTCGAGCTGGTCGAAGGTGAGCTCGTGACCGTTGACCCGCGCGGCGACGTCGCGGTCCTGGAAGGTGCTGCACCCGCTGGCGGCGAAGGTGGTGGCGAGAGCGAGCAGCGAGACGGTGACAGTGCGGCGCATCAGGGCCGAACCCTACCCTCCGTCACCCGGCGGTTCCGTATCAGCTCCGTTGCTGCTCTGGTCCTCCCAGTCGACCCAGTGCACGTCGAAGTCGCGCAGGTACTGCTTGACGGCCTCGCCGACCGTCCGCGCCTGAAGGGCGGCCGGGTGGTGATCGAAAACGCCGTAACGCTGGAGGCGGTCGCGAACCACGCCTTTCAACTCCGCGAAGCGCAGTTCGACACCGCGCGCCTCCAGCCGCAGGCGCAGGTCGTGCACCGTGTCCGCGGCGGTGACGTCGATGTCGGTGATCGGCTCGGCGGTGATGATCAGGCAACGGATGTTGTCGCGCGCCTCGATCACCCGCTCCACGTCCTCGGCGAAGAAGCGAGCGTTGGCGAAGAACAGCGGGGCATCGAACCGGTACAGAGCCAGCCCGGGGATGACCGACCCTTCCGGGTGGCGACCGCGGTCGTGGTAGCCCTTCAACCCGCGGACACGCACCAGCTCTGCGGTGTACGGCTTCCAGGCCTTGCGCAGGAAGTTCAGCACCGACAACGTGACCGCGACGACGACGCCGCTGACGGGGCCCAGCACTGCGACGCCGAGCGTTGCGACCACGGCCAACAGGAACTCGGAGCGCCGAACCTGCCACAGCCGCACCATTGCGGGGATGTCGATCAGTGTGACCGCAGCCGCGACGACGATGGCTGCAAGCGCGGCCTCGGGTACGTGCCGGAAGGTTGCGGGTGCCGCCAGCGCGATCACCAGCATGAGCACGGCCGAGATGGCACCGGTGAGCTGCGTACGCGAGCCGAGTGCATCGGCCACCGGTGTGCGGGAACTGCTGGCGCTGACCGGGAAGCCGTGGAACATGCCCGAGGCGATGTTTGCCACGCCCAGGGCGATCAGCTCGTTGTTGGAGTCGGCGTGTTCGCGGCGCCGGTCGGCCATCACGCGCGACATGACGCTGGTGTCGGCGAAGGCGACGAACGCGATGCCCACCGAGGCGCCGACGAGACTCTTGGCGGTGGACCAGCCGATGTCCGGCAACGCCGGCCTGGGAATGCCGCGAGCGATGTCGCCGACGATCGGCACGCCGCGACCTTCGAGGTCGGCGGCGAGCGAGACGATCACGCTGGTGACGACGACGATGAGCGTCGCCGGGATCGCCCGCGAGATGGAGCGCAGAGTGAGGATCGTGACCACCGCCGCCACGCCGACCACCAAGGCCCACACGCGCAGGCGATCGTCGCCGAGACCGTCGGCGAACTGGCGCAGTTGGCCGAGGATGGTCTCGCCGCCGACCGAGAAGCCGCACAGCTTGGCTGCCTGCGCGACAAGGATGGTGAGCGCGATGCCGTGCAGGTACCCGTACCGAACGGGCGCCGAGAGCAGCTCGGCGATGAAGCCGAAGCGGCCGAGACCGGCGACGACGCACAACAGGCCGGCGATGATCGCCAGCGTGCCGGCGACGGCGACGGCTTGGGCCGACCCGGTGGCGGCGAGGGGAACAACCGCCGCGATGATCAGCGGCGTCAGCGCGGAGTCGGGGCCGATCACCAACACGCGTGACGGACCGATGAGCGCGTAGACGAACAGCGGGATGATCGAGGCGTACAGGCCGTTGACCGGCGGCAGGCCGGCGGCCGACGCGTACGCCATGCCGGCCGGGGCCAACAGGCCGACCAGCACCACGCCGGCGACGACGTCCTTGGCCAACCACTCGCGTTGGTAGGTGCGCGCCTGATGGACAGCCGGTATCCGGTTGATCCAGCTCATCGGCACATCACGCCTGCAAGCGTGCCACGCGGCAGAGTGCCCTCGGCAGGATTCGAACCTGCGCATCCGGCTCCGGAGGCCGACGCTCTATCCCCTGAGCTACGAGGGCGGGGGTCCTGACGGACCGCGCCACGATAGCGGGCCGGGGGCGCTGCCAGACTGGGCCGATGCGCCGTCGCTCCGTCACGCTCGTTGCACTCGCCGTGCTGGTGGCGTGCAGCGACAGCCCGTCCGGCGCGCCGGCGACATCCGCTGTCACCACCACGACGTTGGCCACGACCACCACCACGACGACCACCACGACGACGACCACCACCATGCCGTCCACGACGATCGCCACCACCACGACACTCGCGCCCACCGACGACTGCGGGCTGGTGGCATCGCAGGTGGAGGCCGCTCACCCGGGCACCGTGCAGGTGCTGGTGGTGCTGGCGGCCGATGTGACTTCGCAGGTGGCCACGGTGCAGATGGCCGATCGCACGGACACCGGCTGGGTGTGCTCGCCGCCGATGGAGGCGCGCGTGGGGCGCAACGGTGTGCGCCCACTGCTGGACCGGCGCAGCGGCGACGGCACCACACCCGCGGGTGTGTTCCCGCTGGGAGTGATGACCGCGTGGGACGGCCAGGTGTTCAGCTTCTTCGGCAACCAGCCGGACCCTGGGGTCAGCGCCGGCGCCTACCGCGCCGTGCGCGAGGGTGACTGTTTCGGGGCCACCCCGAACCACCCGGACTACGGCCACCTCGTGCAACGCGCTGCCGGGCAGTGCCCGGGGCCGGACGACGAGTACCTGCCGAAGTTCGTGAAGTCCTACGAGCACGCTGCGCTGATCGGGGCGAACATGGAGCCGAACGTGAGTGGCGATGCGCCGGGCGAGATCCCGTACGCGGCAGCGATCTTCTTGCACCGGTTCAGCTACGACGACGCCGGGCGAGCCAAGCCGACCGCCGGATGCGTGTCGCTGGCGCACGACGACCTGGTCGCCACGTTGACCTGGATGCGGCCCGGCGTGCTGTTCGCCATCGGCACCAAAGACTGGCTGCTCGCCAACCCCTGACCACTACCATCGGCCCTCTAGACGTTCGAGGAGCCATGGCCGACCCCCTGCACACGATCTCCGCGACCTTGCGCGACGCCTTTGCGTCCGTGACGGGGTTGCCCGCGTCCGAGATCGATCCGGTGGTGCGCCCCAGCGATCGCGCCGACGCACAGGTGAACGGTGCACTGGCGTTGGCCAAGCAGATCGGCAAGAACCCGCGCGAAGTCGCCGACGCAGTGGTGGCCACCGGTGCGCTGGCTGCCGTGTGCAGCGCGGTGGAGGTCGCCGGCCCCGGCTTCATCAACCTCACCTTCACGCCGCACTTCCTGGCCGATCAGTTGGCGGTCGCAGTGGGCGACCAGCGGCTGGGTGTGCGCGCCGCGGCGGTGGCCGAGCGCGTGGTGGTGGACTACTCCGCACCCAACGTGGCCAAGGAGATGCACGTCGGCCACCTGCGCAGCACGGTCATCGGCGACAGCATCGTGCGCCTGCTGCAGTTCGTGGGCCACGACGTCATCCGCGAGAACCACATCGGCGACTGGGGCACCCCGTTCGGCATGCTCATCGAGCACCTGCTGGACCTCGGCGATGCCGCCGACATCGACATGTCCGACCCCAACCCCTTCTACCAAGCAGCCCGCGCCAAGTTCGACGCCGACGACGACTTCAAGGCCCGTGCGCGCGATCGCGTGGTGCTGCTGCAGAGCGGCGACCCGGCAACCCTGGCCATCTGGCAGCGGCTGGTGGACAACAGCGCCGCCTACTTCGACACCGTGTACCGCCAGCTGGGTGTGTTGCTGACCAACGCCGACCTGATGGGCGAGAGCGCGTACCACGACAAGTTGGCGGGCGTGGTGGAGCAGCTGGCCGCGAAGGGGCTGTTGCAGGAGAGCGAAGGCGCCGACGTCGTGTTCCCACCCGGTTTCACCAACCGCGAGGGCGACCCGCTGCCGCTGATCGTGCAGAAGGGTCACGGCGGGTTCAACTACGCCACCAGCGACCTTGCGTGCGTCATCGATCGCGTGCAGCGACTGCAGGCCAGCCTGCTGGTGTACGTCGTGGGCGCGCCGCAGGCGCAGCACCTCAACATGGTGTTCGAGGTCGCGCGCATGGCCGGTTGGTTGCAGCCGCCGGCGCGTGCGGTGCACGTCGCGTTCGGCAGCGTGTTGGGCCCCGATCGCAAGATGTTCAAGACGCGCAGCGGCGAGAACGTGAAGCTGCAGGCGTTGCTCGACGAGGGCGTGCAGCGCGCGACTGCAGCGGTGGCGGAGAAGAACCCCGACATGCCGCCCGCGGAGCAGGCCGAGGTGGGGCAGATGGTGGGCATCGGCGCGATCAAGTACGCCGACCTCAGCAGCGACCGCATCAAGGACTACGTGTTCGACTGGGACCGCATGCTGGCGCTGGAGGGCAACACCGCCCCGTACCTGCAGTACGCCCACGCGCGTGTGTGCAGCATCTTCCGCCGCGCTGGCGTCGAGCGCGCCGCGGTACGCACCGTTGCCCCGTCGCTGGGCGAGCCGCAAGAGCGTGCGCTCGCGCTGGCGCTGCTGCAGTTCGACTCCGCGGTGCACGACACCATCGACAAGTTCGCCCCGCACCGCCTGTGCACCTACTTGTTCGACCTGGCGCAGGCGTTCACCGCGTTCTACGAGGCCTGTCCGGTGTTGAAGGACGGGCACGAGGCAACCCGCGAGTCGCGGTTGTTCCTGTGCGATGCCACGGCTCGCGTGCTGGCGCAGGGGCTGGCGCTGCTGGGCATCCAGGCGCCGGAGCGCATGTGAAGCCGGTCGAGCTGTCACTGCTGCCGGACAACGCGGTGGTGCAATCCGACGGCTCGTTGTCGATCGGTGGGTGCAACCTGCTCGACGTCGCCGCCGAGTTCGGCACGCCCGTGTTCGTGTACGACGAGGCGCACCTACGGGCGCGGTGCCGCGAAGCGGTGGCCGCGTTCGGCCCCGGTCGCGCGGTCTACGCCAGCAAGGCGTTTCTGTGCACCGCGATGGCTCGCTTGGCGTACGAGGAAGGGATGTTGCTGGATGTCGCCAGCGGCGGCGAGCTGTTCGTCGCGCTGCACGCCGGTGTGCCCGCCGACGCGTTGACGCTGCACGGCAACAACAAGAGCGTCGACGAACTGCGCATGGCGCTGACCAAAGGCGTGCGCCAGATCGTGGTGGACAGCTTCGACGAGCTCGACCGTCTGGACGCGCTGCACGCGGAAGGGCTGCCCGTGCCCAACGTGCTCGCCCGCATCACGCCCGGCGTGCACGCCCACACGCACGAGTTCATCGCCACCGGTCAGGACGACAGCAAGTTCGGGTTCAACCTGCGTAACGGCGACGCGCACCGGGCCATCGACCGCATGCTCGGGTCGAAGAGCGTCAACCTGGTGGGCGTGCACTGCCACATCGGCAGCAATGTGTTCGAGGCCAGCAGCTTCGCTCGCGCTGCCGAGGTGATGGCCAAGTTCGCCGCGCCGCTGGACCTGCCCGAGCTGGTGCTGGGTGGTGGCCTGGGCGTTCCCTACGTCGCGGGTGAGGAAGCCCCGTCGATCACCCAGTGGGGCAACGTGCTGCTCGATGCGTGCCAGGCGCTGGGTGTGCGCAGCTCGGTCAGTGTCGAGCCGGGCCGCAGCATCGTCGCCTCGGCCGCGGTCACGCTGTACACGGTGGGCACGATCAAGCACATCCCGGGCCTGCGCATGTACGTCAGCGTGGACGGTGGCATGAGCGACAACCCGCGCCCCGTGCTCTACGGAAGTGGCTACGAGGCGTTCCTGCCACGGGCGGTGCGCGCGCCTCGACCGTTGAAGGCGCGGCTGGTGGGCAAGCACTGCGAGAGCGGCGACGTGCTGATCTTCGACGCCGGTCTGCCCGACGGCATCCGCGTGGGCGACGTGCTGGCCACGCCGGTGACGGGTGCGTACGGCCACAGCATGGCCAGCAACTACAACAAGCTCACCCGCCCGCCGGTCGTGTTCGTGCATGATGGCGTGGCCCGTGCGGTGGTGCGGCGCGAAACCTACGAGGACTTGGTGCGATGCGATCTCGGTTGATCTCGGCGATTGGTTCGATGTTGCGGCGGCGTCCGCCGAAGCCGGCGCCGAAGCCGTCGAAGCCGTCGAAGCAGCCGAAGCCTGCGCCTCGGCGTGAAGCCCCGGCCACCGACATCTCCGGCCAGGGCGTGCGGGTGGAGTACACGCCGTGCCTGGACGGCGACCCCGACCCCGGCGAGGTCGTGTGGACGTGGGTGCCGTACGAGGATGACCCCAGCCAGGGCAAGGACCGACCGGTGGTGATCATCGGTCGACGCGGCTCGAACCTGGTGGGCGTACCGCTGACGTCGAAGCACCACGACAACGAACCGCAGGTCAACGTGGGCACCGGCCCGTGGGACCGCGAGGGCCGGCCCAGCTACGCGAAGGTGGAGCGCGTGCTGGACGTGGACCCGGACCAGGTGCGCCGCGAGGGTGCGATCCTGCCGCGCGCGGCGTTCGACGCGGTCGTCGCCGGCGTGCAGCGCTACGGCTGAGGCCGTTCCGGCGGGGCTTGCGGGCTTGCAGGTCGCCGGCTCGGCGGTGTGCCGGGCGGAGCCGCCCTTGTCGTGCCCGGTCACCTCGTTTCGATTTCGAATTGGCTGCGCCCGACTGTGGCCGGTCACGGCGACCCACGTGGGGAGGGCAAGACCCCCCGGCGATCGAGCCGGCCGAATTCGAAATCGAAACGAGGTGAGGCCGGCCGTGTGTGAACGGGCAAACCATTGCTCGCGAACCCGGCCGAACTCGTAGCCTGGCGCCCGTGAAGACGATCAGGGTCGGTGTCCTCGGGTGCGGCAATGTCGGCGCCCCGCTCGTGGGGCTCATCAACCGGCAACAGGCGGCCATCGAAGCGCGCACCGGCGTGCGCCTGGAAGTGGTGGCGGTTGCCGTCCGCAACCTCAGCAAGGAGCGCGAGGTGCCGCTGCCCGAGGGGCTGCTCACCCGCGACGCGATGGCGGTGGTCAACAACCCCAACGTCGACCTGGTGGTGGAAGTCATCGGCGGCATCGAGCCCGCCCGCGAACTGATCACCACCGCGCTGCGCAACGGCAAGCCGGTGGTCACCGGCAACAAGGAGCTGCTGGCCAACGTCGGCACCGAACTGTTCGCGGTCGCCGACGAGATGGGTGTCGACCTGTTGTTCGAAGCCGCCGTCGCCGGTGGCATCCCGATCGTCCGCGCCTTGCGCGAGAGCCTGCGCGGCGAGCCCATCCGTCGCATCATGGGCATTATCAACGGCACCACCAACTTCATCCTCACGAAGATGACGGAGGAAGGGTCCGACTACTCCGCCGCGCTCAGCGAGGCGCAGGCTCTCGGCTATGCCGAGCGCGACCCAACCGCCGACGTGGAGGGCTACGACGCCGGGGCCAAGGCCGCGATCATGGCCACTCTTGCCTTCGGCGCCAAGGTGGTGGCCGGCGATGTGTACCACGAGGGCATCAGCCGCATCACCGCCGGCGACATCGCGATGGCCAAGCGCCTCGGCTACGTGGTCAAGCTGCTCGGCATCGCCGAAGCGGACCCCGACACCGGCGCGGTCGGCGTACGCGTGCACCCGGCGATGGTGCCGCTGACGCACCCGTTGGCCAGTGTGCGGCACAGCTTCAACGCGGTGTTCGTGGAAGGCGACGCCGTTGGATCGCTGATGTTCTACGGCCGCGGCGCGGGTGGCAACCCCACGGCCAGCGCGGTGCTGGGCGACGTCATCGACGCCGCGGTCAACCTGTCCAAGGGCACCCACGGCACCATCGGCACGTTCGGTCGTGCGCAGATCCAGCCGATCGACGAGACCTCGGCGGAGTACCTGCTCAGCATGGAGGTCGTTGACCGTCCCGGTGTGCTGCATGCCGTCACCGGTGTCTTCGCCCGCCACGACGTCAGCATTCGCGCCGCGGAGCAGGAGGGCATCGCGCCTGATGCCTCGCTGGTGTTCATCACCCACCGTGCGCGCGAAGCCGCGGTGCAAGCCACGGTCCGCGAGCTGCGTGAGCTCGACGTGGTGCGCAACGTCGGCGGCATGCTGCGCGTGATCGGGTCATGAGCTCGTCGCGCTACGTGTCCACTCGCGGGCAGGCGCCCGAGCTGGGGTTCACCGACGTGCTGCTGGCCGGGCTGGCCAACGATGGCGGCCTGTACGTGCCACAGTCGTGGCCGACGTTGCCGGCGCGCGTGCCGGGCAGCACCTATGCGGAGCGCGCCGCGCAGATCATCCAGCTGTTCGTCGGCGACGAACTACCGGCCGACACCGTGCTGCGCTTGTGCAACGAGGCCTACGCCACCTTCGCCCACCCGGCCGTGGTGCCGTTGGTGCAGCTGCACCACGAGCACTTCGTGCAAGAGCTGTTCCACGGGCCCACGCTGGCGTTCAAGGACGTCGCCCTGCAGCTGGTGGGTCGCCTGTTCGACGAGGTGTTGCGCGCCCGCGGCCAGCGGGTCACGATCGTCGGCGCCACCAGCGGCGACACCGGCTCGGCGGCGATCGACGGTGTGAAGCGTTGCGCCAACGTCGACATCGTCATTCTCTACCCGCACAACCGCACCAGCGATGTGCAGCGCAAGCAGATGACCACGGTCGACGCGCCGAACGTGCGTGTGGTCGCCGTCGAGGGCACCTTCGACGACTGCCAGGACATGGTGAAGGCGATGTTCAACGACGCCGAGTTCCGCGACTCCATGCGGCTCAGCGCGGTGAACAGCATCAACTGGGCGCGCGTCATGGCGCAGGTCGTGTACTACGTGGTCGCCACCGATCTGTTGGCCACGCCGCTGAACGTGTGCGTGCCCAGCGGCAACTTCGGCAACGTGTTCAGTGGCTGGATCGCCCGCCGCATGGGCGCACCCATCGACCAACTGCTGGTGGCGTCGAACGCCAACGACATTCTCGAGCGCTTCTTCAACCGCAACGACATGAGCACCGCTCCGGTGGTGCCGTCGCTGAGCCCCAGCATGGACATCCAAGTGTCGTCCAACTTTGAGCGGTTGCTGTTCGAGATGAACGGCCGCGACGGTGGGCAGACCGCCGAGCAGTTGCAGCAGTTCCGCGCCAGCGGGCGGCTGTCGGTGGAGACCGACCAGCGTGCCGAGTTCCTCGACGGCCGCTTCCAGGCCGCTCGCCTGGACGATGCCCAGACGCTGGACGTGATCGCGCGCACCTATCGCGACGCGGAGATGCTGCTCGACCCGCACACCGCGGTGGGTGTGGGCGCGGTGGAGCAGCTGCGCGCCAGCGGCCAGCTGCAGGGGCCGACGGTCACGCTGGCCACTGCGCACCCGGCCAAGTTTCCCGACGCGGTGGAGAAGGCCACGGGCGTACGCCCCGGCCTGCCGCCGCACTTGCACGACCTGTTCGACCTGCCCGAGCACTTCACGGTGCTGCCGAACGACCTCGCGCAGATCAAGCAGTTCGTTGCTACGACGTTCCGCTAACCGCCGTCGCTAGCGCTTGCGCTTGTAGTCCGCTGCCACGCCGGTGGCGCCGGCCCAGATGGCACCGCCGACGGCGAGCACGCAGAACAGATACTGCGATGGTTCCGCGTCGAAGCCGATGTCGAGCACGTCCTTGACCTGGTCGTAGCGCGGCCAGAGGCCGAGGGTCGACGAGTACCCAGCCTCCGAGAGGCCCTTCACGATGAACCAGCGGTCGATGTAGAAGTACGACAGGACGACGGTGACCAACGCGAGAACTGCGCTGATCGAGGCCACGGAGATGCCGCCGCGGCCGGCGCCCCATGAGGCTGCCGCGCCGATGACGAAACCGAGGATGACCGCCAGGTAGTAGATCTGGCGCTCGGTGAAAGCCACGATGCCGAACCACAGCAGGCCGGCGACCGCGCCTGCGGCCAGTGCGGCCAGTGCGCCACGCACCAGCGACGCCCCCAGCGTCGGCGACACCGAAGGCTGGGAGATCGTCGGCAACTGAGTGCCGTAGGGCGGCGGCGCGGGAGGCACCGGCATGGGGGGAGGGGGAGGGAGTTGGTCGTCCGCCATGCGTGGAGATTAGCTCGTCCGCTACCATGCCTTCGTCCGGTTGCGGACGTCTCCCTTGTGCAACCGGCCCGGTGCGGGCTGGCGGGGCATGGGGTTCTTCCTGGGTGATGGTTGCCGTCGTGTGCGAGTAACCCGCCCGAACCCTCTCCAAGAAAGCAGGTGGCCGGTGGCCGCGGAAGAACTCGAGCAGTCGATGCTCGAATCGAAAGACAAGGAACAGTTGCTCGCCATCGCCCAGGCGTTGGGCATTGCCACCACGGCGCGAGCAGCGAAGGCGACGTTGATCGCCAAGATTTTGGAGACCACTCAGTCCGGTTCCGGCGAGGCGGCCGCGGAGCCCGCCGCCGCCGATGCCGACGACGCCGCCGGCGACGCGCCGAAGACGGAGGAGGAGATCATCCTCGGGCCCGACGGCGAGCCGCTGGCGAATTGGGAGATGGAGCTGGTGCGCCGCGGCGAGGCCCCGCGTCCGGCCCCGGCCGCGCCCAAGGCCGACGACGACGATGACGACGACGAGGACGGCGACGACGACGGCGAAGGTGTGCCGGGGGAGAGCCGCAATGCTCGCCGCCGCCGCCGTCGCCGCAACAAGAACCGCGCCGGTGACGGCGAAGGCGGCCAGCCGGGCAACCTGGCCGGCCCCGGTGGCAACGGCGGGCAGGCGCCCACGTACCGCGAGGACATCACCGAGGCCCCGGGCCTGGAGCCGGTGGAAGTCGCCGGTTACCTCGACCTGCGCGAGGAGGGCTACGGCTTCCTGCGTGTGCACGGCTACCTGTCGTCGCGCGACGACGCGTACGTGCCGGTGAAGCTGACCCGCATGTACGGCCTGCGCAAGGGCGACCACGTCACCGGCCTCAGCCGCCCCGCGGGCCGCAACGAGAAGAACCCGGCGCTCACCGAGATTCGCACCGTCAACGGCAAGGACCCCGAGGCCGCTCGCGACCGCCGCCGCTTCGAGGACCTCACCGCGCTGTTCCCCGACGAGATGCTGAACCTGGAGAACGTCAACGAGCCCACCAACACCACGGCGCGCATCATCGACCTCATCTCCCCGATCGGGAAGGGCCAGCGCGGCATCATCGTGTCGCCGCCCAAGGCCGGCAAGACCACGATCATGAAGACGATCGCGACGGCCATCGAGCAGAACCACCCCGACGTGAAGTTGATGGTGCTGCTGATCGACGAGCGGCCCGAAGAGGTCACCGACATGCGCCGCACGGTGAAGGGCGAGGTCATCGCCAGCACCTTCGACCGGCCCAGCGACGAGCACACGCACGTCGCCGAGCTGGCGCTGGAGAAGGCCAAGCGCATGGTGGAGATGGGCGACGACGTGGTGATGATCGTCGACGGCATCACTCGCCTCAGCCGTGCCTACAACCTGGCCGCCCCGCCCAGCGGTCGCATCCTGTCTGGTGGCATCGATGCCGGCGCGATGTACCCGCCGAAGCGCTTCTTCGGCACCGCTCGCAACTGCGAGGAAGGTGGCTCGCTCACCATCCTCGCCACGGCGCTGGTGGAGACCAACAGCCGCATGGACGAGGCGATCTTCGAGGAGTTCAAGGGCACCGGCAACATGGAGCTGCGCCTGGATCGCCGCCTGGCCGAGCGACGCATCTTCCCCGCCATCGACGTGGACGCGTCCAGCACCCGCCACGAGGAACTGCTGTTGGACAAGAAGCAGATGATGCTGGTCTGGAAGCTGCGCCGCGTGCTCAGCGGCCTGGCCGCCGAAGGCAGCGCCGGCCCTGGCCTGGAGTTGTTGGTGGACCGCCTGCGCACGTTCCGCTCCAACTCCGAGTTCCTCACCGAAATCGGCAAGCAGCCCGGCTGACCGTTCAGCAATTTCCGCACCATCCGCAAGCGTTTTCAGCATCAGCAGGCAGCGTTTTCCGCACCGCGTCACACCGGGACGTTAGGCTTCAGGTGTGATCCGTCGGAATCTGCTGCCGTTCGCCGAGGAGTCGATGCGGCTCTTCCGCGTCACGGTGATCAACGGGCCACGCCAAGCCGGCAAGACCACCCTCCTGCGAGAGATGGTGCGCCACAGAGGCAGTTACTGGAGCCTGGACGACGGGCCAGTCCGAGCTTCGGCGCATCTGGACCCGGCCGCCTTTGTCGAGCAGGGCGCCCTCCCGATGGCCATCGACGAGGTGCAGCGCGGCGGCAACAACCTCTTGCTCGCCATCAAGTCGGTGGTCGATGTGCGGCCACACCGAGGTCAGTTCGTTGTGGCCGGGTCCACTCGGTTCCTCTCGGTTCCTCAACTGTCCGAGTCGCTTGCTGGCCGAGCCGAAGTGCTTGACCTTTGGCCGTTCTCTCAGGGCGAGCTCGCCGGTGTCAAAGAAACCTTCATCGACACGCTCATGTCAGAACCGGCGAATTTGGCGAAGTCGCGGTGCGAGCAAGTCGATCGGCGTGATCTGCTCGAACGAGTCGTTCGTGGTGGGTTTCCTGAAGTGGTCGACGCCGCGTCGTCGGCTGCAGCGCGTTGGTATCGCAGCTATGTGCGCACTGTCGTGGAGCGCGATATCACAGAGGCGTCTGCGATCAGCCAAGCCTCGGAGCTGCCCACCCTGCTGCGGCTGTTGGCAGCGAACACATCTGGCGAGCTGGTCACGTCGCGCATCGCGGCTGATGCGCGGATGAGTGCTGACACCGTCGCTCGCTACATCGGGCTGCTTGAACTCGTCGGGTTGGTCACCCGCGTGAGGGCGTGGACCCCAAGTCTCACCAGCCGAGAGAAGCGCCACCCGAAGATGGTGGTCACGGACTCTGGGTTGGCATGTGCATTGCTCGGCCGCGATCTGGACGGCCTGACTTCCATCCAGAACCCTCTGACCGGTCCGCTGCTCGAGTCATTCGTAACGATGGAGCTCCTCAAGCAATGCGGATGGTCCAAGCGGTCAGTGACCGTGCGTCACTGGCGCGATCGCAACGGTGCCGAAGTCGACCTGATCCTCGAGAGTGACGATGGGGTGATCGCCGGGATCGAGGTGAAGAGTGCAGCGAGCGTCTGGCCGACGGACGCGAAGCACCTTGCCGGCTTGCGAGACAACCTTGGCCAGCGTTTCGCCGGAGGCGTCGTGCTCTATCTCGGCGAGCGCATTCTCCCGCTGGGAGACCGGCTGTGGGCGATGCCGTTGTCCGTGCTGTGGTCCGATTGAAGGCCCTCGCCCCAACGCCGCGCTCAGCGGCGGGGCTTGGGCACCAGGCCCAGCACCATCACGTACTGCTTGCGACCCGGTGATTCGACATCGGTCAGGTAGCGGCGACCCAGTTCGTCCAGCACCTTCTGGATCTCTCGCGCCTCGTCATCGGTGAGGGCCAGCGTGCTCCACGACTCCGCCACCGGCACGGGAATGTCGCGCTCCGAGTCGATGATGGTGAGTTCCACGCCGCGGTCAGGGTGTGCCCTCACGCGGATGCCACCCTTCAGGAACTTCTCGGCGATCACGTCGACCGCTGAGGTGAACTCCTCGAACATCCGGCGGCGACCACCGTTGAGGAACTCGTCGCGCACGCCTGGTGGCATCGCGTCGAGCGGCACCTGGAACTCGCCGGCGATCGCGCGGTAGACGGGAATCGGCTTGCCCGCTCGCTGGATGTGCCGGACCACCGTCACCAACCCGGCCTTCTGGTAGCGCTTCACCCAGTACGCCAGCGAACTGGCCGGCATGTCCAACTCCTTCGCGGCGCTGCCCAGTGTGTGGTCGCGGCGCATGAACGGCGCCAGCCGGCGTGTGGCCTCGATGTGCAGCAGCAGGTCGACCGCGAGGTGGTCGCGAACGACGACCGGCTCCGCCACCGCGGCGACGACCTGATTCGAAAGAGGCTCTACCATTCGAATCAGAGTACCCCGATCATGGGCGACATGAGAGAACGCCCCGATTTCCTCCGCCTCGTCGGCGGCCAGGCCGTGTCCGCGATCGGTGACGGTGTCAGCCGCATCGCCATCTTGTGGTGGGCCCGCACGGCCACCGGTTCCGACGCGATCGTCATCCTGGTGGCATTGGCCACCGTGCTGCCGACCCTGGCTGCCGCGCCGTTGGCCGGCTGGCTGGTGGACCGCTTCCCCCGCCGCCGCCTGATGCTGATCGCCGACGCGGTGCGCGTGGGCACCAGTGGCGGTCTGGCACTGATCATGTGGGCCGGCCATCTCAACACCCCGATCGTCGTGGTGATGGCGGTTGCCGCCGCTGTCGCCGCTGCGGTGTTCGACCCGGCGATGCTCGCCTCCGTGACCCTCCTCGTGCCCGAGGAGCAGCGAGTTCAGGCGAACTCGCTGCTCGGCGGCACTGTTGCGATCGCGGGCATCGCCGGGCCGGCGCTGGGCGGCTTGCTGGTGGGTGTGTGGGGCACGGGCACCGCGTTGATGATCGATGCGGCCACCTTCGCCGTTTCGTTCGGGCTGGTGCTGCTGAGCCGCATTCCCGACCCGGAGCACGCCGATGCCGCCGAAGCGGACGATGGCGGCTGGGCCGCCGGGCTGCACCTGTTGCGCGACGACCGCAGCGTGCGCGACCTGGTGGTGGTTGCCGCCGGCCTGAACCTGGTGGTGGCCCCGGTGGGTGTGCTGCTGGTGGGTCTGGCAGCCGGCCCGTTGTCGCTGGGTGGTCGCGGCTTCGGATTGCTGGAGGCTGCGCTGCCGCTGGGCATCGTGGGTGGCTTCGTGATGGCGGCGAAGGTGGCTGGTCATCGCATGGCGACGCTGGTGGCGCTGATCACCACAGGTGTGGCGGTGGCCGTCACCGGTGCGTGGAGTGTGCCGCTGTGGGCAGGCGCGGCCCTGATCGTCGCCGGTCTCGGAGTGGGCGTGGCCAACAGCATCCTGCCCGCTCGCTTCCAGGCCGGGGTCGACCCGGCCAAGCAGGGCCGGGTGTTCGCCCTGGTCGGTGCGCTGGGGTCTGCCGGTCGCCCGATCGGCCTGATGGCCGCCGCGCCGCTGGTGGCCGGGGTCGGTGTGCGCTGGTCGCTGGTGGTGTGCGGTGTGGGCCTGATCGCGGTGACGCTGGCCGGCCGCCGCGGCCTGGTGCCCGGGTCGCCGCCCCGCCCGCCGAAGGCACCGCGCCGCGAGCGGTCCGGCCGCGAGGCCGATGCCACGGCGGCCCTGCCCGCCGTGCCGGTGGCCATGGAATTCGCCGGGTGTCTCCGCTGAATCCGCCTGGCGCGGGTCGTAGGGTGATGCTGTGCGGAACCTGGCGGGCAGATTCGGGCGAGTCGTCCTCTTTGCCGGCTGTGCCGGTGTTTCGGTGGCGGCCTGCGCCTCGGAGAGCCCTTCCCAACAGACCGAGGTGCCGACTGCATTCACCGTCGAGGTTGGCGGCGTGGTGTACGTGTTGCCTGCCCCACCGGATTACGACCTGTACATCGGGATGGTGATGGTGGAAGGTGCGCTCGAAAGCTGCCGTGAGCGTCTTGAGTGGGCGCTCGCTGACAACCCGCCTCCTGCGTGGCTGAAACTGGAGTTGGGTCAGTGCCAACGTCGGGTGGCTTCGGTGCACGTCTTCGGTGCCCCGACTCCTGAGGGCGTCGTTGCGGTGACCCAAGCATTCGGCGATGTCTGCGCACGCCTGTCAGATCTGGGGGAAGGCGAAGCGGCTCCGGTGGATCTGCTGTCAGCGGGCACGGAGGCAGTCACTGCCGTCGAGCAATTGCTGCAGTGGTACGAGGTGCTCGGCGACGGGGTGCCGCCGTCTCAGCCAGCCTGACGAGTGTGACCACCCAGCGGCATGGAATTCGCCGGGTGTCTCCGCTGAATCCGCGGGTAGCATTGGGGGCCTAGTTCCGGAGAATGCCATGAAGACCGACATCCATCCCACGTACTCCGACGTCACGGTTCGCTGCTCGTGCGGCAACACGTTCACCACCCGGTCCACCCGTGGTGGCGACCTCGTGGTCGAACTGTGCAACGAGTGCCACCCGTTCTTCACCGGCAAGCAGAAGCTGGTGGACACCGGTGGCCGCGTCGAGCGCTTCAACAAGCGCTACGGCGCCCGCAAGGGTAAGTGACCCGCCTGACAGCGGCTCACGCCTCGAAAGTCTGATCACCGCCCGGCCCGCGTGGCCGGGCGGTGGCCGTTTTGACAGAATGAAGACTCAGGACGGACAACTCAGCGGGCGATAACCATCTGACGTCTGGAGTGGCCGTGGATCCTGTCGAAGCAGCACATCTGTTACGTCGCGCCGAATACGTGGTGCGCCCGGAGCGCTTGGCGCAGCTGACGCTGCTCACTCGCGACCAGGCGGTGGACAACGTGCTCGCCGTCGAGACCGGCGTGGCCATCCCGTCCTACGTGGATCACGACATCAAGGACGAGGGCTGGCAGCAGTGGGTGTACGCCGGCCAGTGGTGGCTGGACCGGATGACCGACTGCCCGCGCCCCGTGCTGGAGAAGATGACCTGGTTCTGGCACGGGCACTTCACCTCCAGCTGGGACAAGGTCAACAGCGCGAAGGCGATGACCACCCAGAACAAGCTGTTCCGCGACATGGCACTGGGCAATGTGCGCGAGATGGCCCAGGCGATGGCCCTGCAACCGGCGATGCTGTACTACCTGGACAACGCGGAGAACGTGTCCAGCTCGCCCAACCAGAACTTCGCTCGCGAACTGCTGGAGTTGTTCACCATCGGTGTCGGCAACTACACGGAGGACGATGTCACCGCCTGCGCTCGCGCCTGGACCGGTTACAACATCAACTGGGACACGGAGGAGTACGAGTACCACGGGTGGGACCACGACACCGGGCAGAAGACCTTCCTGGGCGTCACACAGAATTGGAACGGCCCGCAGATCATCGACTTCCTGCTGCGCGACAACGCCACCACGGTGGAGCAAGCCGCCCGCCTGCTGTCGCTGAAGCTGTGGCGCTTCTTCGCCAGCAGCACACCCTCCGCCCAGGTGATCAACGATCTGACCGCCTCGCTGGTCAACAACCACATGGACATCCGCCCGTGGGTGAGGACGTTGTTCACGCACCCGGACTTCTACCTGCCGGAAACGATGAGCGGCCTGGTGCGCTCGCCGATCGACTTCATCGTCGCGGCCAACTACCACGCGGGCTTCCGCACCGCGGTCACCTACCCCAACACGGAGATGGTGTGCCACCCCGAGTGGTACGTGGAGGGCATGGGGCAGGTGCCCTTCGCCCCGCCGAACGTGTCCGGCTGGAAGACCAACGGCTATTGGGTGAACAGCAGCATGATGAGCGCCCGAGCGGAGTACGCGCGGCACCTCACTTGGATGCTGCGCCACGATGGTGCCAACGATCTCATCAGCGGTCCCAACGACACGCTGATTCCGTCCGACGTGGTGGTCGACACGCTAGCCGCGCGCTTCGGTGTCACCCTGTGCGCCGAGACACGCGACGCGATGATCGCCTACAGCCAACAGACACGGGTCAGTGAACCGTGGGGCAGTTGGTGGGAGTCCACCAACTTGCTGACGATGATGATGATCAGTCCCGAGTTCCAGCAGGCGTGATGGAGGCGAACATGAACCACGACGACATGACCGCCGCCGAAGCACTGGCCCGCTTGTCGGTGCCGGGGCGACCCACGGATCGCTTCGAGCTCGACCGCCGCCGCTTCCTGCAGATGGTGGGCTACGGCGTCGGCGCCGGCGCGCTGACCGGCAGCCTGGGCGAACTGTTGAGCTCGCCCGACGCTCGCCAGGCCTACGCGGCCGCGCCCATCAGCGACACGGACGGCATTCTGGTCATCATCGGCCAGTACGGCGGCCGCGACGGGCTGAACACGGTGGTGCCCTACGCGGACCCGAACTACCAGTCGCAGCACGGCAACCTCGCCTTCCAGGCGGGCGACGTGCTGCGCATCAACAGTTCCATCGGGTTGCACCCCAGCCTCACCAACATCAAGGCGCTGTACGACTCGGGCCAGGTGGCGATCCTGCAGGGCGTCGGTTACCCGGACCCGGACCTCAGCCACTTCTCCTCGATGGCCTACTGGATGTCGGCCTATCCCGGTGTCGATGCGCCAACCTCTGGCTGGATCGGCCGCTGGCTCGACCGGCTGGGCAGCGACGCCGCGTCGCGTGCGCTAACCCTCGGTGAGAACTTGCCGCTGCACATGGTGGGCAGCACTGTGCGCGCGCTGGGCGTGCCCGAGGGCGGCCCCGGCTTCGCCGGCGACACCGACCCCGAGCAGGTGTGGATGTACGACGCCATCCGGGCGTGGGCGGCCACACC
>CAZREK010000011.1:0-18940 GCA_964598965.1 uncultured Bifidobacterium sp.
CATCATCATCGCCTCCAAGGCCGGTGCACCCTCGCACCCGCACTGGTACCTCAACCTGAAGGCCAACCCCACCTGCACGGTGGAGTTGGGCACCGAGAAGTTCGAGGCCACCGCTGTCGAGACGCACGGTGCGGAGCGCGACGCGCTGTACGCCGCACAGGCAGCCGTCCTGCCGCAGTTCAACGACTATGTCGTCGGTGCCGGCGACCGGGTGATCCCGGTGTTGCGCCTGAGGCGGAAGTAGTCCCCCTCATGCGTCTGCTCGAACCTCTTTCGCTGGGTGCTGTCCAGGCACCCAACCGGGTGATGTTCGGGCCGCACGTCACCAACCTCGGCTCCAGTGATCGCCAGTTCACCGCGCGCCACACCGCGTACTACGAGCGGCGGGCTCGCGGTGGGTGCGGCACGGTGGTGATCGAGGGCGCGAGCGTGCACGCCATCGACTGGCCGTACGAGCGCGCCCCGCTGGCCGAGCGAGCCGGCGAGGGGTGGGCAGCGATCGCCCAGGCTGTGCACCGCCACGGTTCGCTGGCCATCGCCGGCCTGGACCACGCGGGTGGGCAGGGCACCAGCGCGTACAGCCAGCGCGAGCTGTGGGCCCCCAGCCGCGTACCGGAAGTCAACACTCGCGAAGTTCCCAAGTGGATGGAGGCCGACGACATCGCCGCGGTGGTCGAGGGGTTCGGCCAGGCCGCTGCGGCAGCCGTGCAGGCCGGCTGCGACGGCGTGGAGATCAACGCCGGCCAGCACAGCCTGGTGCGCCAGTTCCTTTCCGGCCTCACCAACCACCGCGGCGACGAATGGGCCGACCGCACTCGTTTCGCCCGCGACGTGATCACCGCCGTGCGGGTTGCAGTGGGCAGCACCGTGGTGGGGCTGCGTCTGTCGTGCGACGAACTGGCGCCGTGGGCGGGCATCACCCCGGAGATGGCACCCGGGATCGCCGCCGAGTTGGCAGGGTGCGGGCTGGACTACCTGGTGGTGGTGCGCGGCTCGATCTTCTCGGTGGAGAAGACCCGGCCGGACTTCCACGAGCCGACGGGGTTCAACATCGACGTGTGCCGCGCCGTCCGCGCCAGCAGCGGGGGTGTGCCCGTGTTCCTGCAAGGTTCGGTCATCGACCCTGGCCAGGCGGAGTGGGCAATCGGGGATGGCGTGTGCGACGGGGTGGAGATGACCCGCGCCCAGATCGCCGACCCCGACCTGGTGGCCAAACTGCGCGACGGTCAGGCCGAACGGGTGCGGCCGTGCCTGCGCTGCAACCAGACCTGCCAGGTGCGCGACTCGCGCAGTCCTGTCGTGACGTGCGTGGTCGAGCCCACCAGCGGCCACGAGGCCGATGACCCCGACTGGTACGCACCGACGGCGCGTCCCCGCGACATCGTCGTCGTGGGTGGTGGCGTGGCCGGGCTGGAGACTGCCCGCGTGGCCGCGCAGCGAGGTCATCGTGTTCGCGTGGTCGAACGCCGCGAGCAGGTTGGTGGCGTCGCCGCGATCACCGGGCCGGGCGCACCGCTCGTGTCATGGCTGGCCGCGGAGTGCAGTCGAGCCGGTGTGACCATCCAGACCGGTTGCGACGAGTCCACCGTTCTGGCCGGCGAGCTGCTCGTCCAGGCCACGGGCGGCCAACCGGGCCGCCGCACCTACCCGGTGGCCGATGGGGCCACCGTGCTGGACGTCGTCGATGTGCGTGGCGGCGCGGTCCAGCTGCCGCAAGAGGGTCCGATCGCACTGTTCGACCCGATCGGCGGCCCGATCGCCGTCGCCCTGGCCGAGGACCTCGGCGAGCGAGCGATCCTGATCACTCAGGACCAGATCGCGGGCAACGAACTGTCCCGTACCGGCGACCTGGCACCGGCCAACGTCCGCTTGCAGCAACGCGGCGTGCGCATCGAACGGCGCAGCATCCTGCGTGAGGTCCGCCCCGGCGAGGTGGAGCTGGAGGATCGGTTCAGCGGCGAGCGGCGCACCGTGCCGTGCGTGGCGATGGTCGACTGCGGGTTCCGCCTGCCCACCGACGCGCTGCCAGGCGCGCACGCACAGATCGGCGACTGCGTGGCCCCACGCACGCTGCTCGAGGCCGTGCTGGAGGCTCGCCGCGCCGCGGTCGCGCTCTGACCACTGGGTAGCCTGGCGGGCGTCATGAATCGCCGCCCGGACCGCCCCCTCTCGCCGGCGGCACCCGCAGCGCCTGCGGCCGTGCTGTGGGACATGGACGGCACGCTCGTCGACACCGAGCCGTACTGGATCGAGGCCGAGTTCGAGCTGGTCGCGGCCTACGGCGACCACTGGGACATGGACAAGGCGCACATGCTCGTGGGTAACGACCTGCGCGAGTCGGCACGGTTGATGCAGCAACACGGCGGCGTGCTGCTGGAGATCGACGACATCGTCAACACGCTGCTGGACGGGGTGATCGCCCGTGTCCGCAAGCGAGTGCCGTGGCGGCCGGGGGCACGCGAGTTGCTGGCCGACCTGAAAGCAGCCGGCATCCCTTGCGCGATGGTGACGATGAGCTGGGATCGCTTCGCCCAGGCTGTGGTCAACGAGCTGCCACGTGGCTCGTTCCAGAGTGTGATCAGCGGCGACATGGTGCGTCGCGGGAAGCCGCACCCCGAGCCGTACCTGACTGCGGCCGCCTCGCTGGGGGTGCGGCCCGAGTGGTGCGTCGCCATCGAGGATTCGCCCACCGGCGTGCGGTCTGCGGTCGCTGCCGGGTGCCAGGTGTGGGCAGTGCCCAACGTCGTGCCGGTGCCACGGGGCGACGGCTACCGCATCGTCCAGTCGCTGTCCGACATCCCTCGCGAGGCGTTGGGGCTGGGGCGTTCTCGCGGCGCCGGGGTCGTCAGCGCGCGGTCGGCCGCGGTCGAATCACGCAGCCCGTCGCGGCAGCGGCCGAAGTGGGTGCCCTTCGCCGCGTTGGGCGTCGTCGCCGCTCTCGGTGTGGGTGCCGCATTCGTGTTGCGCGACAGCACCCCGCCACCGCTGAAGGACATCCCCATCAGCGCGTGGGCGCCCTATTGGGAACTCGAGTCCGCCACCGCCAGCATCGGCACCAACGGTGCCACGCTGCACCAGGTGTCGCCGTTCTGGTACACGACGGTCAGCGCGACGACCATCCAGTACTCGGCCAACATCGTCGAGGCGGACACGCTGGCGTTCGCCGCCGCGGCAGAGGCGTCCGGCGCGCTAATCATCCCCGCGGTCACCGACGGCGCCGGCAAGGGCAACCTCGCCCGCATCTTGGCCAACCCGACCAACCGAGCGCTGCACGTGCAGGCGTTGATGGAGATCGCCCGCAAGTACGACGGCATCGACCTCGACTACGAGGGGTTCGCCTACAGCGACGACTACTCCAGCTGGGAGTCCACGCGCCCCAACTGGGTGCTGTTCGTGGAGGAACTCGCGGCCGCGTTGCACGCCGAGCAGAAGCTGCTGGTGGTGACCATTCCCCCGGTGTACGACGACAAGCGAGAGTCCGACAGCGGCACGTGGGTGTACGACCCGAAGGCGATCGGCAAGGTGGCCGACTTCGTGCGCTTCATGGCCTACGACTACAGCACCTCGTCGCCCGGGCCGATCGCGCCGATCGACTGGGTGCGCCGCCTGACGAAGGCAGCGAAGAAGCTGATCGGTGACGACTCCAAGATCCAACTGGGCATTCCGCTCTACGGGCGCAACTGGGTGACCGCCACCAAGGGCACCTGCCCCGAGGGAACGCCGGGCCGGGCAAGCCCCACACAGCAGGAGGTCGCCAACCTGCTGACGCAGTACTCGATCACGCCCACCCACGACCCGGACACGGAAGAGGCCACGTTCACCTACCAGCGGCCAGACGGCACCGGTGCGTGCACGCAGACTCGCGAGGTGCACTTCATGGATGCTGCGGGCGTGCGTGCTCGTGTGGACCTGGCTCGCGAACTGCGCATCGGCGGTGTGGTGTTCTGGGCCATGGGGTTCGACACCCCGGACGTGTGGCCCGCGGTCGCGGACGTGGCCAGACCGCGCGACACTGCAGGTTCATGACCTCGCCCACCATCCGCGTACTGCGCGCCGACGAACGGTTCCACACCGATGCCGGTTGGCTGGACTCGTGGCACAGCTTCAACTTCGGCCACCACTACCACCCCGAACACAACGGGCACGGGCTGCTGTTGGTGCACAACGACGACGTCGTCGACCCGGGGCAGGGGTTTCCCCCGCACCCGCATTCGGACATGGAGATCGTCACCTGGGTGCTGTCGGGCGCCCTCGAGCACCGCGACAGCGAAGGCAATCACGGGGTCATCCTTCCTGGCCATGCACAGCGGATGAGCGCAGGCATCGGCATCCGCCACAGCGAGATGAACGCCAGCCGTGAAGCGCCTGTGCACTTCCTGCAGATGTGGGTACGACCGGACACTCGCGTTCGCCCGAGTTACGAGCAGCGCGATCTCAGCGAGGCGCTGGCCAGTGGCGAACTGATCGCCATCGCCAGCGGCCAGGGGCACGACGGGGCCGTGCACATTCACCAACGCGGCGCAGTGCTGTGGGGTGCGCGGGTTCCGGCCGGTGGTTCGGTGACGGTGCCGCAGGCGGCGTATGTGCACTTCTTCGTCGCCGTGGGGGCGGGCGCGCTGGACGGGGCCGGGGCGCTGTCCACGGGCGATGCAGTGCGGCTGACGCACGCGGGTGACGGCTTGGTGTTCACCGCGGGTGACGAGGGAGCGGAGGTGCTGATATGGGCCACGGACTAGAGGGCGCGGAGCGCGACGCCTTGACAGCTCGGCGTGATGCGTTGCGATCGCAGTACCTCGCGCCGCGGGCCACACGGCCCGCGTCGAGTGCACGCGGTGTGCATCACGCGGCACACATTTGCAGCGACGTGGAGCGCACGATCCGCTTCTACCAAGACGTGCTCGGCTTCCCGTTGCTGGAGATGTTCGAGAACCGCGACTACCAAGGCAGCACGCACTTCTTCTTCGATCTCGGCCAGGGCAACACGCTGGCCTACTTCGACCTGCCTGGCGTGGACGTGGGGCCGTACGCCGAGGTGTTGGGCGGGCATCACCACCTCGCGATCTCGATGGAACGCAGCGAGTGGGAGGCCGCGCGAGCGCGGCTGGAGGCCGCAGGTGTCGAGTACGCACACGTGGACGGCTCGTCGTTGTACTTCCGCGGGCCTGACGGCGAGCGGCTGGAACTGATCAGCGACCCGTTGCTGGAGATGTACGGCAAGTCCGTGGGCTGAATCTCGCTGTCCATGTCAACCTGCTGCGGGGCTGCGGGGTGTCATCGGCGTGATCGTCACCAGATCGGAAACTCACATGGCGGAACGGGCAACCACCCACGACTTCTCCACGATCTACCACGCCAACTACCGCGGGCTCTTGGGCATCGCTCGCGCTGCCACCGGCAGCTGGCACGCTGCGGAGGATCTCACGCACGAGACCTTCGTGCGGGCCTGGCGCAGATGGGACCTCGTTGGCACCTACGAGAACCCGGGCGCCTGGTTGCGCATGGTGTTGCTGGGGCAGGTGAGCAACCGCTGGCGGTCGCTGAGCCGCGAGCGTGCCGCCGACGGCCGCCTGCGAGTCGTTCCCGACGCCACCCCGGCCGATGTCGCGATCGACGACGAGTTCTGGAGCCTCGTCGCCACCTTGCCCAAGCAGCAGCGCCATGTCGTGTTGTTGCACTACGCCGACGACCAGTCGGTGGACGACATCGCCCGCGTGCTGCGCTGTTCCGCCGGCACGGTCAAAACCCACCTGTCCCGCGCCCGTCACACGCTGGCGGCGCGCCTCGCTGAAGGAGCTGCACGATGAGCAACGGAGAGAACATCGAGACGCGTGCACAGGCCGCAGGTGCGGCGGTGCGTTCGGCCACCGCCACGCGCTCCGTGCCCAATGTCGCGGCAATGACCACGGCTGCTCGGACCCGCCCTCGACCCCCGATCGTGTGGGGCGCAGTGGTCGGCATCGCTGCAGTGGCTGCATGCGTAGCCGTCGTGGTGTCGGTCGTCGGCAACGACGAGCGAGAGCCGCTGCAACCGTCGTCTCTCAGCACGAGTGCGTGCCGCGTGATGGACACTCTGCCGGCCGGCTTCGAGGCGACCGGTGGCGTGGGCCCTGGCACCGATGTCGCGCCCAGCGAGCCGCAGTCGATCGAGGTGCAGACCATGTCATGGATCACCGGGCTGCAACCGGACCAGGTCGCCGCCGTCGTGCCCTCGTTGGTCGGGAGCGAACCGACCGACATCCAGTCGTGGCTGCAGGACTACACGACTGGGGCGACCCCCACCGACGTCGACGGGCACCTGGCCTACCTGGCCGATTCCTCCGAGGATGGATTCGACCAAGTTCGCCTGCTGCTCGTGCAGTCAGGCTCCGATTGGATCCAGGTCGCGGCGCGCAACGTCGACGACGAGGCGTTGCTGACCATCGCCCGCGCCGCCCTGGCCGACGACTTCACCCAAGCGTCGCTGCCCGCCGGGTTCGCGATGATCGGGCAGGCAGCGCCGCTGTGGATGACCGGGCTGCTCGCCGGTTCGCCGGTTCTGCCAGCCGGGGCCTGCATCACGGCCTACCACTCGGCCACGACGGCGACGGTCCCGGAGGGGTCCGCCACGAACGAGGACGTCATCATGTTGACCTCCACCGTCGACGTCGCCATGGCCGACGCTCAACTGGCCCTGTACTTCCCCACTCGCACGCCGGTGCCGGGTACCGCCTACTTCCGCACGGACTTCCCCGGCGGCCACGAAGTCAACGTGCTCACCTGGCAGGTGGGCGGCGTCAGCTACCTGCTGCTCGGCACGGTGAGCATCGACGAACTGGTAGCCGCGGCCGACTCCGTGCGAGTGCCCACCGATGACGAGTGGGATGCCTTGGTGGCCCTGGCCGCAGCGAACGCGGCCGAGCAGAACGACGGCACCGGTTCGTCGGTGGAGGTCGCACCCGCCAGCACCGCTGTCGCCGTGCCCGAGACCACCGGCGCCTGAAACCCTGTCACACCCCTTCCGTACCATCGGTCGTATGGATGTGCAGGCGATCAAGGCGATGGTGGAAGCGGGCGAGCTGCCCGACATCGCTGCCTGCCGCGCCGAGCTGGCACGGGCGACGTCGGTGATCGCCATCGTCAACGCTCGCATCGCTTCCATCACCCATCGGCTCGACCAACTGCAGGCCGACACCGAGGGCGAGCTCGCCGCCGGCACCAAGTCCTCCGCCGCCGCTGCCACCAAGGCGCGGCGGCGGAGTGAAGCCGGGGAGAAGGTGCCCGAACTCGGCGATGCGTTGGCCAACGGCGACACCACCACTGGCCACGTTGACTTGGTGGCCAAGGCGCTCGCCGGTCTGACGGCCGCCGATCAGCAGCGGCTGGCCGCCCACGGCGACGACATTCGTGCCAAGGCCACCCAGCTCGACGAGCCGAGCTTCCGTCGCTGGTTGGAGGCTCTGGTGCGCAAAGTACGCACCGACGACGCGGTTCGCCGCTCGGAGCGACAGAAGGGCATGTGCCGCGCCCGGTGGTGGACGGACCACGACGGCATGGTGAACCTGGCCGCCCGCTTCGACCCCGAGTCCGGCGCTCGCCTCCAGGGCCTCACCCGCAACGCGGTCGAGGCGCTGTTCCACGGGTCCATGCCGGACGGTGCACCACTCGACCCGTTCGAGCGGCAGAACTGGCTGCAGGCGCTGGCATTGATCGAGTTGCTCGACCACGCCGTCCTCGGCGGTGCCGCGCGTTCCTCCGCACCGGACATCACCGTGCTGATCGATGCGCACACGCTGCTGCACGGCGAGCACGAACACAGCATCATCGACCTCGGCCCGTTCGGCCTGCCGGTCGAGACCATCCGTCGCTGGGCATGCCTCGGCGAGGTCACCCCGGTGGTGGTGGGGGCAGACGGCACGCGCCTATTGCTCGGTCGTACCACCCGGCTGGCGAACCGCGAGCAACGCCGTGCGCTGCGCGCGTGGTACCGCACGTGTGCCTGCTGCGACGTGGTGTATGAGCACTGCCAGATCCACCACGTCGGCTGGTGGGACCTCGGTGGCCACACGGACATCGGCAATCTTGTTCCGCTGTGCTCCCGCCATCACCACCTGGTGCACGAAGGCGGGTGGAAACTGTCCCTCGACCGAAACCGGGTGCTGCGAATCACATTGCCCACCGGCGAGGTGCGCGAGCACGGGCCGCCGGTGGTGCGCGCGGCCTGAGGCCGCGGGCCGGGCTGCCCGGCAAACAGGTGGGGTCACCCGGCGGAGAGCTCGGCGCCCATCAGCTCGGCGGTGAAGGCGCCGCCGTTCATGTCGAACTGGATCGACATCTGGGCATCGGGTTGCTGAGAGCCGCCCACGTACACGCCGGCGGTCAGCGTGTAGGCACCGTCGGCGAGCACGGCGACTGCTCCCCCACCCGCGCACGGGTTGCCACCGGAGGGCACCTCAGTCAGCATCGTGGGCCGCATGGTGAACGGGTCGGCATCGATCGGCACACAGGCAACCCCGGCCTGCGAGCCATCAGCGGTGCCGGTGGCGATGATCAGCAGCATCTTGCCGCTCTGCCCGCTGATGGCGCTGGTGGACACGGTCACCGTGCCGGCCGTGTCGCCGCCGTACGTGGTGGTGGTCGCGTCGGCGGCGACCGTGGAAGCACCGCCTGTCGAGCCGGACGATTTGTCGTCCGAGCAGGCGCCCAGCACCATCGTCAACGTCAGCGCCGCCAGCGCACGAACCCTCAGTGATCGCTCCATGACGACCTCCTCGTTGCGCGCACCGTACCATGCCCGCATGGAACACCACTTCGCCACCATCTGGGAATCCATCGCCGACGCGCTCGGTGACGACACAGCAGTCGTTCACGGCGACCGGCGGCTGAGCTGGACCCAGTACGACGACCGTGCCGCACGCCTGGCAGCCACCCTCGTCGGCGCCGGGTTGCGGCCCGACTCCAAGGTCGGCCTGTACCTGTACAACGGCAACGAGTACCTCGAGGCCCAGTACGCGACCTTCAAGATGCGCGGCGTGCCGATCAACGTCAACTACCGCTACGTAGACGAAGAACTGCGCTACCTGCTGGACAACGCGGACGCCGAGGCCTTGGTGTACCACTCGTCGCTCGGTGATCGCGTCGCCCGCGTGAAGGACCGCCTGCCCAACGTGAAGCTGTACGTCGAGGTGGACGACGGCAACACCGGCCAGGTGCCCGGTTCGGTCGCCTACGAGGCGGCCATCACCGGCCACGACCCCATGCCGCGCATCACCCGCGACGAGAACGACATCTACATGCTCTACACCGGTGGCACCACCGGCATGCCCAAGGGCGTGATGTACGACATCGGCGGGCTCACCAAGTACTTCGAGACCATCGGCTTCCCGCTGATCGGCAAGATGCCACCGGAGGACGCGGCGGACGTTGCCGGCCTGGTGGCCGATGTCGTCGCCAATGGCGGCCGTCTCATCAGCCTGCCTGGTGCCCCGCTGATGCACGGCACGGGCATCTGGCTGGGCGCGATGGTGCCGCAGTTGGGCGGCGCGACAGTGGTGACCCTGCAGAGCCGCTCGCTCGACGCGAACGAGGTGCTCACCCTGTTGCAGCGCGAGCAGTGCACCAACCTCACCATCGTCGGCGACTCGTTCGCCAAGCCGATCATCCGCGCCTTCGACGCTGCGGTCGCCGCCGGCACGCCGTACGACCTGTCCAAGCTGAAGCTGATCGTGTCGTCCGGCGTGATGTGGACGGCCGAGGTCAAGGAGCAGCTGATCGACCGCATCGAGCAGGTGATGCTGCTCGACGCAATGGGTTCGTCGGAAGGTTCGATGGGCACCAGCATCTCGATGAAGGGCCTGCCGCCCGCCACGGCCAAGTTCACCAAGAACCCCGGTGCCAAGGTGTTCACCGACGACGACCGCGAGGTGCAGCCCGGCTCGGGTGAGATCGGCATGGTCGCCTCCGGCGGCCTCGTCCCGATCGGCTACTTCAAGGACCCAGAGAAGTCGGCGCGCACGTTCCGCGTCATCGACGGTCAGCGCTACTCGTTCCCCGGCGACCTGGCGATGGTCGGCGAGGACGGCTCGCTGATCCTGCTGGGCCGCGGCAGCCAGGTGATCAACTCCGGCGGCGAGAAGATCTTCCCCGAGGAGGTCGAGGAGAGCGTGAAGCGCGTCGATGGCGTGGTCGACTGCCTCGTGGTCGGCACCGACGACGAGAAGTTCGGCCAGGTCGTCACCGCTGTCGCGTCATTGGCCCCCGGCGCACAGGTCACGGCCGCCGACGTCATCGCCTCCGTGAAGGGCGAACTGGCGCACTACAAGGCACCCAAGCACGTGGTGTTCGTCGCCGACGTGCCTCGCGCCCCCAACGGCAAGGCCGACTACAAGGCTGCCCAGGCGTTGGCCGCCGAGACGCTCAGCTCGAGCTGACCTGCAGCTTCTCGAGGAAGAAGTCGAGCGTGCGCTGCACGCTGGCTTCGTCGCGCTGCTCGGTCAGCACGCTGTGATCGGTCTTCGCCGAGCTGGGCAGTTCCACGGCGATGAACGAATCACCGAGCAGCTCGCGCAAACGATCGAAGCGTGTGCCCACCAGCTTGTCGCCGGTGAACCGCAAGCCCAGCACCTGGCAGCCCTCGGCGGCACGGCGCGCCACCACCAACGCATCGTCCGGTGACAGGTTCAGGTCGTCGCCACGCTTCTTCGACAACGCGAACGGCATGGACGGCTGACTGAGCACCGGCGCGACCACGAAGTCGTCGACCATCATCGCCAGCGCGAAGCCGCCGCTGAAGCACATCCCCAACGCGCCGACGCCGGGTCCACCGACCTCCTGGTGCAGGTTGCGAGCGAGGGCGCGCAGGAAGCCGATGACCGGTGAGGTCTTGTTCAGCCCCCAGTTGGTGAACTCGCGAGCGACGCACACCTTCAACATCGACGACGCGAGGTACCCGTTGCTGACGTCCCGGCCAGGCGTGCCCACCAGCGACGGCATGATCACCGTGAAGCCGGCAGCGACGACGTCCTCCGCATACGCCAGCACCTTCGGCGTGATGCCAGGGATCTCGTGCACCAGCACCACACCAGGGCCGCTGCCCTTGCGGTAGGTGTCGCGTGTCAGCCCGGCCGCCGTGAACGACGACTTCTCCCACGTCTCCAAACCAGTCGTCATCGTCAGCGTCCTTTCAGTGCGTCGAGGGCCTGTTCGGCCAGCATCTCGGTCGCGATGCGGAACGAGTCCACATCGACGCCGTCCTGGCTGCCCATCGCCCCGAGAAGGTAGCGGGCGTAGACACCTTCGCTGATGACCGCCAGCCGCCAGGCACCGAAGGCGACGTAGTAACCGATATCCGAGACGTCCCGCCCCGTGCGCCTCGCGTAGCGCTCCACCATCTCTGCGAAGGTCGGGAAGCCACCCGCAGAAGTGGGGTCGTTGTGGCGCATGTTGCCGCGTTGGGGGTCGAACCAGTACACGCCCACGTAGCCGACATCGGCCAGCGGGTCGCCCAGCGTGCACAGCTCCCAATCCAGCACGGCCGCGACGCGACCGTGGTGCACGTCGGTCAGCACGTTGCCGAAGCGGTAGTCGCCGTGGGCGATCGCCACGCCCTGCTGGGTGGGCATGTGCTCGCGCAGCAGGCGGGCCACCTCGTCCACTGCCGGCAGTTCGCGGGTCTTCGAGTTCTCCCACTGGGTGCTCCAGCGCTTCACCTGGCGCTCGACGTAGCCCTCGCGCTTGGCCAGCGTGCCGAGGCCGACCTCGTCGACATCCACCGAGTGCAGATCGGCGAGCACGTCGAACAAGTGCTCCGCCGCCGCCCGACGCAACGGGGGTGTCAGCGCCTCGGCCCGTCCCGGACCATCCAGCACGACCCCGTCGACGAACCCCATCACGTAGAACGGAGCGCCGTTGACCTCCACGTCCTCGCACAGCCCGAGGGCCGGCGGCACGGGCACCGAGGTGGAGCCGACCGCCGAGATGATGCGGTGCTCGCGGGCCATGTCGTGCGCAGTCGCGAGCACGTGCCCCAGCGGCGGGCGACGCAGGACGAAGCGAGTGCCATCCGCGCCGGTGACACGGAAGGTGAGGTTCGACCGACCACCGGCGATCAAGTCGAACGTGAACGGCGCGGCCGCACCGGGAACATGCTCAGTGAGCCACTTGCTGACGCGGTCGATCTCGATGCCCTGCACGGGCGGGAACCGTAGTCCGTGCTACCCCGGACGGCCGACGCCGATGACCTTGTTCCACTTCACGGTCACCACCATCACATCCGTTCCCGGGTGTGAGGCGTGCACCATCTGGCCCCCGCCGATGTACATACCGACGTGGCTGATGGGGGTGTAGTAGAAGATCAGGTCACCCGGCTGAGCGTCTTCCAGCGCCACGTGGGCGATCGAGCTGTACTGGCGCGAACTCTGGTGCGGCAGGCGCACACCGGCCTGGTTCCAGGCCCACATCGTGAGGCCGGAGCAGTCGAAGGAAACGCCCGGCGATGCAGTGGCGAACTTGTAGGGCACGCCGATCTGGCTGAGAGCGGCACGCACGGCGATGCCGGCACGGCTGGACACGGCCGGCGGGTTGTAGCTGCCGCCGCCACCGCCACCACTGCTGCTGCCACCACCGGTGGAGCGCGGCGCCGAGCCGCTGGAACCCGCGGCGCGTTGACGAGCGCGAGCGGCCGCCGCGGCGGCACGCTTCTCCTCCGCGGCCTGCAGCTTGGCGGCGCCGAGATCGCGCTTGGCCTGTGCGTACTTGGCCGTGTATTCGTCTTCCAGCTTGGTGTACTGCTCTTGCTTCGTCTTCAGCGTCTCGATGGTCTTGGCCAGCTCGTCCTTCTTGCGCTGCTGACGGGCCTGGACGTCGCTGAGCTGGTCGTACAGCGCCTGCATCGTGTCGAGGTTGGCTTCACCCGAGTCAATGGCTGCGAGGCCGAGCGCCGACTTCTGCTCGGTGAGGCTGTAGGCGCTGGCGGTGGAGAAGATCGGGCTGGAGAGCAGCGACCCACCGCTGGTGAAACGGTCGACGGCGATGTCGGTGAGGACCGTCTGCACGCCACCCAACTGGCCGTTGAGATCGTCGATACGCACCTGTGCGTCGGCGATGTCCGCCTCCAGCTCGACCTGGCGGTCCTGGGCGCCGGCGTAGTCCTCGTCGAGCTGGCCCATCTGGTCGCGCAGGTTCTCCAGCTCGGCGAGCGTGCGATCCACCTTGCGCTGAGCGTCGCTCACACCGTCGGCGGACACCACCTGCGGCGAGGCCAGCAGGGACGCCAACAGCACCCCGGCCCCCACCAACCAGCGGGTGCCGAATCGTGAATTCCGGGACCCGGACGACGCGGATGACATGGACGACATGACTCACTAACTCTAGCAAATGTTACGAACGCGTTGCAGCCACCCGGACGGGTGTCACTCCCACTCGATCGTGCCCGGCGGCTTGGAGGTGACGTCGTAGACCACCCGGTTGACCCCGGGAACCTCGTTGATGATCCGGTTGGACATCACTTCCAGCAGGTCGTAGGGCAGCCGTGCCCAGTCGGCCGTCATCGCATCGTCGCTGGTCACGGCCCTGATGATGATCGGGTGAGCGTACGTGCGTTCGTCGCCCATGACCCCGACCGAGCGGACGTCGGCGGCCAGCACGGCGAAGCTCTGCCACAGCTGACGCTCCAGCCCGGCCTTGTGGATTTCTTCACGAACGATGGCGTCGGCATGTTGCAGGGTGGTGACCCGCTCAGGCGTCACCTCGCCCAGAATGCGCACCCCCAGGCCGGGGCCGGGGAACGGCTGGCGCAGGACGATTTCGTCGGGCAGGCCGAGCTCCTTGCCCAGCTTGCGCACCTCGTCCTTGAACAGGTCGCGCAGGGGTTCCACCAGCTCGAGCGTCATGTCCTCGGGAAGCCCACCGACGTTGTGGTGGCTCTTGATGACCGCCGCCGTGCCGTCGTGGCCGCCGCTCTCGATGACGTCCGGATACAGCGTGCCCTGCACGAGGTACTTGGCGTCGCTGAGGCCGCCGGTGTGCTCCTCGAAGATCCGCACGAACAGCTCGCCGATGATCTTGCGCTTCAGCTCGGGCTCGACCACCCCGGCCAACTTCTCGAAGTAGCGCGGGCCGGCGCTGACGTGGATCAGCTCGATGCCCATGTTGCGCTTGAACGTCTCCACGACCTGGTCGGATTCGTTGAGGCGCATGAGGCCGGTGTCCACGTAGATGCACACCAACTGGTGGCCGATGGCGCGGTGCACCAGGGCCGCCGCGACCGCGGAGTCCACGCCACCGCTGAGCGCGCAGATCACCCGGCCGTCGCCCACCTGAGCCTTCACCGCGGCGACCTGTTCGTCGATGATCGAGCCCATCGTCCAGTTCGGTTCGCAGCCGGCCAGGTCGTGCAGGAAGGTCTGCAGCACCTGCATGCCGTGCGGACTGTGCACGACTTCCGGGTGCCACTGCACGCCGTAGATGCGCCGGCCGTTGTGTTCCATCGCGGCAACGACCGCGTCGGGGGTGCTGGCCGTGGCGGTGAAGCCCTCGGGAACGACGGTGACCGAGTCGAAGTGGCTCATCCACACTTCCTGGTCCGCCGGGGTGCCGGCCAACAGCGAGCACTCGGTGTTCACCGTGGCCCGCGCCCGGCCGTACTCGCCGCGCTGACCACGACCCACCGTGCCGCCGAGTTGCTGGGCGATCAGCTGATGGCCGTAGCAGATGCCGAGGATCGGCACGCCAAGGTCGTAGATCGCCGGGTCGAGGGCCGGGGCGCCCTCCACGTGCACACTCTTGGGGCCGCCGGACAGGATGATCGCCGACGGTTCCTTCGCCGCGACCTCGGCAGCGGTGATGCGGTGCGGCACGATCTCCGAGTAGACGTTGAGCTCGCGCACCCGCCGAGCGATGAGCTGGGCGTACTGCGCCCCAAAGTCGACCACCAGGACCGTGTGTGTACGCACCATCGAGGCGATGGTAGAGGGTGGAGGCGGTGCGCGATCACATCCACCACTAGCGTCGCCGTGTGACTCCTGACGACTTCCGCCGCCACGGCCATGCGCTCATCGACTGGATCGCCGAGTACCTGGAGGGGGTCGAACAGCACCCCGTCGGCAGCCAGGTGACACCCGGGCAGATCCGGGCGATGCTGCCCGAGCACCCACCCACCGCGCCCGAGCCGTTCGAGACCGTGCTGGCCGACCTGGACCGGGTGGTGCTGCCCGGGCTCACGCACTGGCAGCACCCGTCGTTCTTCGCTTACTTCCCCTCCAACATCACCTATCCGTCAGTGCTGGCCGAGCTGGCCACAGCGGGCCTCGGCGTGCAGGGGATGAGTTGGGTCACCAGCCCGGCCTGCACCGAGGTGGAGACGCTGATGATGGACTGGATGCAGGAACTGCTCGGGCTGCCCGAACGATTCCGTTCCACCAGCCCGACGGGCGGTGGTGTCATCCAGGGGTCGGCCAGCGAGGCGACGCTCACGTCCATCCTCGCCGCCCGCTGGCGGGCCACGCAGGGGCGGGTCAACCACGACGGCGACACCACCCGCCTTGTTGCCTACGCCACCTCACAGGCGCACAGCTCGATCGAGAAGGGCTTGCGCATCGCCGGCGTCGGCACGGATCATCTGCGGCTGGTGCCGCATGACGCATCGTTCGCGATGATCCCTGCCGAACTGGAACGCATGATCGCGGCCGACAAGGCCGCTGGTCTGGTGCCGTTCTGGGTGTGTGCTGCGCGCGGCACCACCAGCTCGCTGGCGTTCGACCCCACGCCCGCAATCGGCGCGATCGCACAGCGTGAAGGCCTGTGGTTGCACGTCGACGCAGCGATGAGCGGCATCGCCACGCTGGCGCCCGAGCACCGCTGGGTGAACGACGGCATGGACCTGGCCGACAGCTATTGCACCAACCCGCACAAGTGGATGGGTATCAACTTCGACTGCGACCTGTTCTACACGGCCGATCGCGCGGCGCTGCTGGGAGCGCTCAGCATCCTGCCCGAATACCTGCGCTCAGCCGCCGCGCAGGCCGGTGCAGCGATCGATTACCGCGACTGGCAGGTGCCGCTCGGGCGCCGCTTCCGCTCGATGAAGCTGTGGTTCTCGCTGCGGTCAGGCGGTGCGGAGGAAGCGATCGCGATGATCCGCGACCAGGTGGCGCTCACTCAGACGCTGGCCGAGTGGGTGTCGGCCGATCAGCGGTTCGAGATCGTCGCACCGCACCCTCTCAACCTGCTGTGTGTGCGCCTGCGCGACGAGCACGGCGGCGATGCGGCCACCGACCGGCTGATCGAACGCGCCAACGCTTCGGGCGAGGCACTGTTCACTCGCACGGTGTTGGACGGGCGCGTCGCCTGCCGAATCTCCGTCGGGGCGCGCGCCACTCGTGAACGGCACGTCCGCGCGGGTTGGGAGTTGCTGCAACGCCTCGCGGGCGATTGACTCCGCCTTCACGCCCGCTTCGGGCGTGCAGACAACACAGGAGCACCGATGCGTCTTCGCCTCGCAGTGCTCGTCGCGGTCACGAGCTTCCTGACCGTCCTCTTGCCGGACACCGGCCATGCCAGCCCCGCCAGCCCCGCCAATTCCGCAGTCACCGCCGACGCAGCGGGCGACTGGACCTTCGTGCAGCGCGAACTGTTCGGCGTCAGCCTGGCCAGGTTCGTCGCCGACGCCAATGCGGCCATCGACCCTCGTTTCGACTGGAGCACCGACTACTGCTCGGCCCCGATCGTGGGCGATACGGGGCTGTCGTTCAACTTCCGCAACGCGTGCCGTCGTCACGACTTCGGCTACCGCAACTTGAAGCTGCTCGATCAACGCTACGGAGCGGGCAGGTACTGGAATGCGGCCAACCGGTTGCGCGTCGATCAGCGCTTCCTCGCCGACATGCGTGCGCACTGCGCGACGCGGTCACTGTTGCTGCGCGCCTCGTGCCGCAAGTGGGCCGAGACGTACTACACCGCCGTGCGGGTGTTCGGCGGCCCCTGATCGGCACCGCCGGTCAGGGGGTCGCTTCGTAGTCCAGTTGGCTGAACGTCTGTGCATCGACGATGCCGTCGGCGGTCAGGCCCTTGCTGGTTTCGTATTGCTGCACCACACCCTGGGTGGCCGGGCCGAAGTCCCCGTCGACACCGATCGCGTAACCGAGGTAGGACAACAACTGCTGCACCTGTTGCACACCAGGGCCGCAGTCACCGACCTGAATGGCGAGATCGGCCGGCGGGGGCACCGGCACCTTGTCCACGTAGCGGCAGTCGCCAGGCGTGGACATCGGCACGGTGGTGGACGTCGTGGTGGCCGGGGGCAGGGTGGCCAGCGTGGGCGGCGCGCCCGTGGCCACGCTGCTGTTGGTCGAACTGCCCGACGACGACTCGCCGCACGCGGCGAGCAGCAGCAGGGCACCCGCGACGAGCAGGGTGCGGCGAACGATCATCCGGTCAGTTGACCATCCGAGACGGCGCAAGGCAAGCCGGGCACGCTCAGGCGAACGCGGGTGGCGGGCGATGCGGCGGTGGGGTGTACACGCCCTCCAACACTCGGGCCAACATGCGGGCGGTCAGACCCCACACCGTTTCGTCGTCGAGGTGGAAGAACAGAATCGAGATGTCGCGCCGCCCGCCGTCCGGCATGTCGTAGCGCGTCCAGTGTTCCTCGTGGTACGTGCCCGGAAGGGTGAAGTCGTGCAGCGGCACCCAGAAGACACGATCCACCTCTGCGTCGTGGCCCACCAGTTCCAGCGGGCGCGGGACGCGGGCGACCACCGGCACCACCCAGGTGCGGCTGACCGCCAGACGCATTGCGTCCATGCGCCCGACGACTTCCACCACCGCCGGGTCGAGACCGACCTCTTCGTACGCTTCGCGCAGAGCGGCGGCCTCGAAGTTCTCGCCAGGGTCCAACCGTCCGCCGGGGAAGCTGACCTCGCCCTTGTGCGTGCGGATGTGCCAGGGCCGACGTGTCAGCAGCACTTCGGCACCAGTGGGGCCTTCCGCCAGCAGAACGAGTACCGCCGAGGACGGCAGGTCGTCGGGGTCGGCGGCCGCCTGCAGCGGATCCGCGTCGGTGAACAGGTCGCGAAGACGCTCGATGGCCAGCGCAGTGCTGATCGGTGGCGATGGCTCCGGCCACAGCGCAGGCTCGCCGTGACGCCAGTGATCGGGGCGGGGGATCTGCTGCTGGCCGCCCGGGCGCTTCACGTCGCGCTGGGGGTCCAGCCGCTGTCCTTCAATTGCTGCAGCACCTGCGGCAGGCCGGCGGTCTTCAGCGACGCCAACACCTTGCCGGGTGACTGGTCGCCGCGCTCCCAGTCCTCCCACGCGGTGATCAGCTTGCCGAGGTCGGGGGCGGGGGCTTCGAACGCCATGCGGGTGAGGCTACCGAGAACTTTGCTGGTCTCGTTTCGCCTTCGCTGCCTTCGCCATGTTCACCCCGTTGCCCACGAAGCGACCGGCCTTCTTGCCGAACTCCGTGCTGCGGTCCAACCCACTGGCCGCGGCCTTGGCGCGGGCGATGCGGCCCGGGCGTTCCTCGAAGCTGCTGCCCAACCACACCACCGCGTACACGGCTGCCACACCGCCCATGATCAGTCGCGTGCCGTTGTCGATGCTGACCCACGGCTGCAGGGCGGCGGCGACGATCACCGCGATCACCACGCCATCCATCCAGCGGTGGATGCGCCGGTCGAGCACACGAAACGCGCTGAGCGCCCCCTTGGTGGCTGCGGTGTAGAACATCACCGCTGCGCCCAGGATCGAGGGCACGAGCGGCGAAGGGCTCTGCACGCCGATCGCCACCAACGCCCCGCCGAGGATGTACTCGACCAGCTGGTGCATCCAGAACGGCCGCTTGCCGCGTTCACCCATGGGTGGTGAGCGTACTGGCCTGTCCCGCGTGTCGATTGGCCGCTCGCACACGGAGGCGCAGGTCACGGAAAGCGAGGCTGATCCGGAACACCCCGTAGAGCACGACGAG
>CAZREK010000012.1:0-18864 GCA_964598965.1 uncultured Bifidobacterium sp.
CCAGCATCGCAAGAGCATCGCCATCCTGATCGTGGCTTCGCTCGCTCCGCTGATGATCGTGCAGACAGTGGACGTGGGGGGGCGCCTGCGCAAGGACTTCACGGACTACCAGCGCGACGCCCGAGATTGGATGGAGGAGCACGTTCCCCCAGGTGCGCATGTGCTGGCCGAGTACTACACGCCCTTCCTCGACCCGGGCGTGTGGAACGTGGACCCGGTGGACTCGTCGCTGGACGAGCCCAACGCCATCGACACCTACGACGTGGTCATCCTGACCTCGGGCGGGGCAGGCCGTTACCTCAGGGACCCGAGCAGGTATCCCAACCAGGTCGCGCGGATCGCGGCACTCCGCGACCAGGCCTGCCGAGTCGAGCGCTATGAGGACGACTTCGGGTTCTGGGTGGACGTGCTCGTGATGAACTGCGCCGCCGACGAGGGGTAGCCTCGCCCCGTGACCACACTGCACTGGAGCGACAGCCGTCTCGAGATCCACAAGGTGGTGGTGGGGCCGTTCGAGAACAATGTGTTCGTGCTGCGCTGCAAAGAGACCGGCGAGGCAGTGCTGATCGACGCGGCGAACGAGCACGAGCAGTTGCTCGAACTGTGCAGCGCACTCGGCGTTCGCCGCGTGATCGAGACCCATGGCCACTGGGATCACATCCAGGCCGTCCCCGCCATCCGCGAGGCCGGGTACGAGGTGGGTGTCACCAACCTCGACGCGCCGATGCTGAAAGACGTCGGGTACGACGTGTTCATCGACGACGCAGAGGTGCTGGAGGTCGGCCGCCTGCGGCTGCACGCGATCCACAACCCGGGTCACACACCCGGTTCGGTCAGCTTCCGCGTGGAGGGTGCGCCCATCCTGTTCAGCGGCGACACCCTGTTCCCCGGCGGGCCGGGCGCCACGAAGTTCGAGGGTGGCAACTTCGAGACGATCATCCACTCGATCGACACCAAGCTGTTCACCCTCCCGCCCGACACGCTGGTGTTGCCGGGGCACGGCGCGGACACCACCATCGGCACCGAGCGACCCCACTTGCAGGAGTGGGTGGATCGGGGCTGGTGACATGACCGCGGTGCTGGGTGGCATGGTGCCGACGACACTGCCGGTGTGCCGCGAAACGGACAAGATCCGCGCCGACGGCCGCCCGCAGCCGGCCTTTCGCGAGCAGTTGCGGCGCATCCACTCGTGGCGCAACGCCTGGACCGTGCTGTTCCTCTACCTTCAGACCGGGCTGGTGCTGTGGGCCACCGTCGCGCTGCGCCCGTGGGTCTGGCCCGTCACCTTCGTGCTGATGGGCCGCACCTTTGCCCAATACCTGTCGCTGATGCACGAGGCCGCGCACCGATCGCTGTTCGCCAACAAGCGCCTCAACGACTTCACCGGCCGCTGGCTGCTGGGCTACCCCTCGTGGACCAACACCGACGGGTATCGCCGCGTGCACGCGGCCCACCACCGCGACGAATTCGGCCCCGACGAGCCCGACATCCTGCTGTACCAGGGCTACCCCATCACCCCGGCAAGCTTCCGGCGCAAGATGTTGCGCGATGCCACCGGTCGCACCGGCCTGAAGCTGATGGCCGACTTCTTCCGCGGCGCGCGCAGCTCGCTGCCCGTGGTGCGGCACACGTTCTGGAAGATCATCGCCGCGCAGGTGGTGTTGCTCGCTGCCGCCGTCCTCAGTGGCTACTGGTGGCTGTACCCGTTCTTCTGGCTGGCCCCGTACATGACCGTGTGGCGCGTCATCAACCGTTTGCGCAGCATCGCCGAGCACGGCGGCATGCACGCCTCGCCGGACCGCCGCGAGAACACTCACCAGGTGCGCCAGCATCCGCTCGCCCGGTTCATGCTGGTGCCCTACAACATCGGCATTCACCTGTCGCATCACGTCGACTCGGGCATCCCGTTCCGCAGCCTTCCCGCGCTCGACCGGGCGTTGCGCGAAGCGGGTTACATCGACGGCACGTACGAGTACCCCAGCTACCCCGCGCTGTGGCGCGCGCTTCGCGCCGGCTGAACCCATGACTGGTCGAGTTCGCCAGGCAATGTCCAAAGCCGCGCGGGCAACCATCGAGTTCGGGGCCACGCGCATTGCGTCCAGCGAGTGGCTGATGAGCATCGCCTACGACGTCATCAACAAGGACAACTTCACCGGGTTGGGCGCGCACGAGGAGATGCTCAGCGATTCCGTGCGCGTCGGCGCCTACCACCGTGGCATTCACCGCAATGTGCAGCCGGGCGACGTCGTGCTGGACCTCGGTACCGGCACCGGGGTGCTGGCGATGATGGCCAGCCGCGCCGGGGCCAAGAAGGTGTACGCGGTGGAACACTCCGAGTTCATCGAGGTCGCCCGCGAGATCGCCACTCGCAACGGGTTCACCAACATCGAGTTCGTGCAGGCCAACAGTCGCGAGTTCACACCGCCGGAGAAGGTCGACGTCGTGCTGCACGAGCAGATGGGCGACGAGCTGTTCAACGAGAACATGCTGGAGAACCTGCTCGATCTCCGTCGGCGGGTGCTGCGGCCGGGCGGTCGCATCCTGCCGGCCCGGTTCCGGCTGTTCATCGAACCGGTGTCGCTGCGCGAGACCATGCGGGTTCGGCGGTTCTGGAACATCGATCTGCCCGACGGCATCGACCTGGGGTTCATGCAATCGTCGCCGGTCGCCGCCCGCTTCGACCACGAACGCATGGAACACATGTGGGCACGCGCCGGCTCGGTGGAACGCACGGTGGGCACGCCCTCGCCGGCGATGGAGTTCGACCTCGACACGCTGGAGAGCGCTGGCGCCCTCCCCACCGACTTCGTGATCGAACGTGTCGCCGACGACGACATGGTGGTGGATGGCGCCTGCGTGTGGTTCGAGGCCGTCTTCGACGACGAGACGGCCCTCACGACCTCGCCGCTGGCGCCCGTCACCAGCTGGGGCAACCGCATGTTCCGCCTTGACCGTCAGGTCGCCAAGGGCGACACCCTGCGCCTGCGGGTGCGGATCAGTGAGCTCGACGAACCGTCCACCTGGGCAGTCAGCGAGTCCTGACCGAGTCCTGACCCCGTCCTGACGGGCCGGGGTTTCCACTACGGCCATAGGGGAAATACACTGGGCCTGTGAGTTCCCCCACGCCCGAGCTGTTCCGTATCGACGACCTGCACGCCCGACCCGTCACCGAGGAGGGTGAGGCGCCCGAGATCCTGCGCGGCCTGTCGCTGACCGTCGCCGAGGGCGAGGTCCACGCGATCATGGGCCCCAACGGCTGTGGCAAGAGCACGCTCGCCAGCACCTTGATGGCCAGCCCGGAGTACGAGATCACCAGCGGCCGCATCGTGCTGCAGGGCGACGACATCACCGACTGGCCCACCGACGTGCGCGCCAAGGCGGGCATGTTCCTTGCCTTCCAATACCCGCAGGAGATCGCCGGCGTGTCGGTGATCCAGTTCCTGCGCCAGGCACTGTCTGCCCGCAAAGGTCTCGATCTCAGCGTGCTGGAGCTGCGCCTGGCCACCATGGACTGGATGAAGCGGCTGGGCATGGACAGCTCGTTCGTTGACCGCTACCTCAACGAGGGTTTCAGCGGCGGCGAGAAGAAGCGCAACGAGATCATGCAGATGGCCATCCTCGAGCCCGAGATCGCGATTCTCGACGAGACGGATTCCGGCCTCGACATCGACGCCCTGCGCATCGTCGCCAAGGGCATTCGCGAGATTCGCGCCGATCGCCCGAAGATGGGTGTCGTGCTGATCACCCACTACCAGCGTCTGCTGGACGAAGTGCGCCCCGATGTCGTGCACATCATGGTCGACGGTCGCATCGTGCGCAGCGGCGGCATGGAACTTGCTGAGCAGCTCGAGCGGGACGGTTACGAGGCCTTCCGATGAGCGCGCTGGACACCACGGCGATCAAGGCGCAGTTCCCGCTGTTGCAGCGCGAGCTGCGCGGCAAGCCGCTGGTGTACCTCGACTCGGCCAACACGTCGCAGAAGCCACAGTGCGTGATCGATGCGATGACCGACTTCATGGAGCGCTCGTACGCCCCCATCAACCGCAGCGCGTACCAGCTGGCGGCCGAGGCCACCGACGCGTTCGAAGGTGCGCGCGCGAAGGTGCAGCGCTTCGTCAACGCCCGTCGCGCCCACGAGATCGTGTTCACCAAGAACGCCACCGAGGCGCTGAACCTGGTGGCCCAGGCGTGGGGGCGGGCCAACCTGCGCACCGGCGACGTGGTGGTGCTCACCCACATGGAGCACCACGCCAACATCGTTCCCTGGCACATGCTGGCGGCCGAGCGCGGCATCGTGTTGCGTTGGGTTCCGCTCACGGCCGACGGCCAACTGGACCTCACCGATCTGCCCAATCTGCTGGACGGCGCCAAGGTGTTCAGCTTCACGGCGATGAGCAACGTGCTGGGCACGATCACGCCCGTGCAGCAACTGTGTGCAGCCGCGCACGCGGCCGGTGCGATCGCGATCGTCGACGGTTGCCAGTACGCGCCGCACAACGTCACCGACGTGCAGGCGTGGGACGCCGACCTGATGGCGTTCAGCAGCCACAAGCTGTGCGGCCCGTCGGGCATCGGCGTGCTGTACGGCAAGGAGGCCCTGCTCGACGCGATGCCGCCGTTCCTGGGTGGCGGCAACATGATCGCCGACGTGCGCCTCGACGGGTTCACCTGTGCCGAGCTGCCCGCCAAATTCGAGGCAGGCACTCCCCCGATCACCGAAGCCGTCGGCCTCGGCGCGGCGATCGACTTCCTGACAGGCCTGGGCATGGCCAACGTCCGCCGCCACGAGATGGAGATCGCCGACTACGCGATCCGCACACTCACCGAGCGTTTCGGCGACGACATCCAGATCCACGGCTCGCGCAACGTCGAGGTGCGCGGCGCCACGTTCAGCCTCGGGTTCCGCGGCATTCACCCGCACGACCTCAGCCAGGTGCTGGACGAGAAGAACGTGTGCGTCCGCGCCGGTCACCACTGCGCCAAGCCGCTGATGCGCCTGTTGGGTGTTGCGGCGACGGCGCGGGCAAGCTTCTATCTGTACAACGACACGTCCGACGTCGATGCCCTGGCGGAGGCACTGGACGGGGCGACCGACATCTTCGGGTTCTAGGAGAACACCATGCCCGGTTTGGAAGACCTCTACCGCGAGATCATCCTCGACCATCACCGCAACCCGCGTAACCGAGGCGAGCTGGCCCCGCCGGCGCCGCACGCCACCGGCCACAACCCGCTGTGCGGCGACGAGATCGACGTGTACCTGCAGGTGGAGGGCGGCGTCGTGACCGATGTGAAGGTCGGCGGCCAGGGCTGCAGCATCAGCCAGAGCAGCGCGTCGATGATGAGCCAGGCGATCAAGGGCAAGCCGGTGGACGAAGTGCGCAAGCTGGTGCGCCGGTTCAAAGGGATGATGAGCATCCCCGACGAGGACGGCAACGAGATCGAGCCCGACCCGTCGGTGAAGCTGGGCGACCTCGAGGCGCTGCAGGGCGTGGTGAAGTACCCGGTGCGCATCAAGTGCGCGATTCTCGGCTGGAACACCCTGCTGGAAGCGCTCGAACAGGCATGAGCGGCGCCGCACCGCGCAAGATCATCATCGACACCGACCCGGGCATCGACGATGCGATGGCGATCTTCTACGCGCTTGCCTCGCCGGAACTCGACGTCATCGGTCTCACCACCGTGTTCGGCAACGCCCACGTGGAGGTGTGCACCGCCAACGCCATCCGCCTGCTGGACATCGCCGGTCGGGCCGACATTCCTGTCGCACAGGGCGCCGGCCGTCCGTTGGCGATGCCGTACCGCGGGCCTGCCGACTTCGTGCATGGCGTGAACGGCCAGGCCGACATCACACTCGCCGCGCCGTCCTGCGATCCGCACCCGCTCGATGCGGCGCACTTCATCATCGACAAGGTGAAGGCCGCACCGGGCGAGATCACTCTGGTGCCGGTCGGCCCGCTCACCAACATCGCGCTGGCGCTGCTGCTGTGGCCCGAGCTGCCGCAGCACCTGGCCGGCATCGTGTTGATGGGTGGCAACGCTTTCGTCGGCGGCAACGCATCACCATCGGCGGAGGCCAACATCCTCAACGACCCCGAGGCCGCCGACCTGGTGTTCGGCGCCGACTGCCCGATCGTGATGTGCGGCCTGGACGTCACCGAGGCAACGATCATGTCCAGCGCCCAGATCGCTTCGATCAGCGCGATCGACAACCCGCGGGCACAGCACGCGGCCAAAATCCTGCCGTTCTACCGCGACTTCCACCTCGCCCATGGCGGCCCGGACGGCATCCACGTGCACGACAGCACGTGTATCTCGTACCTGATCGCGCCGCAGCACTACCGCTCCGTGCAGCACCCGGTGCGGGTGGACACTGGCCACAGCGTCGGCCGCGGCAAGACCTGGCCGGCCTCGCGTCACGCGCTCACGCACGAGCCCTGGTCGCAGCGCCGCAATGTCACCATCCTCACTGAGGTCGACAGCGCGGCCGTGGTGGCGCTGGAGCTGGAGCGTCTGGCGCGCTGAGCGTCAGGTCAGGCAGAACTCGTTGCCGTCCGGGTCGGCCATGACCACCCACGAGTGCGGGCCCTGCCGGCCCTCGCCCAGTCGCGATGCACCGCGAGCGATCAGTGATTCGATCACTGCGTCACGCGCTTCCTCGCCGACGCGCACGTCGATGTGCATGCGGTTCTTGACCACCTTCGGCTCGGGCACGGTCTGGAAGTAGATGCGCTGAGCGACCTCGAGCGGCTTCTCGCCCGAGTTGATCGCCGCGCCCTCCTTCCAGGTCAGCTGGCCATCGACCTCGGTGACGTCGTCGTCCGAGCACATGCCGCCGGCCTTGATCTGCGCGAACAAGTCGCGGTCGAGCCACTCGTACTGCCAGCCCAGTGTTTCCGCCCACCAGAGGCCGGAAGCCACCGCGTCGCGACAGTCGAGCACCACTTGGATTCTGGTTGCCATGCGCGCAGACTACGACTTCTGCTTGACCGCCAACTCCTGTTGGCGCAGGCGCACGAGTTCCTTCACCAGCGACTTGCTCAGCGGACGGTCGACCGGGAACTGCAAGGTGCCCTTCGACGATGCCGTGCACCACGCGGGCAGGTCGGCGACGAGACCGACGACGCCACCGCTGTGCGGAAAGTACGAGCAGTGGTGCTTGAAGGCCGCGAAGCCGGCGATGGCCTTGCCCTCCACCTTGAAGCACGGCATGCCGTAGCTGATGCACTCCTCGGCCCCCGGCAGCAGGGTGCGCAGCGTGTCACGCAGTGCCGTCAACGTGGTGCGCTGCGGTTCCTGCACCCCAGCGAGGTACTCGTCGATCGGGTTGGCGCTCATCTGGTGCATCGTGCCACGCGTCGGCAGCGTCGCCCGTCAGCGGGAACGGTAGATGGTGCCCAGTCCGGAGGTGACGAACAGGCAGGTGGCAACGGTGCCAGGGGCGAGGTCTGCCGTGTGCCACACGCCAGCCGGGTTGCGCAGCCATTGGCCGGTAGCGAGTGGCACACGCACCGGCTGTCCATCGACTTCCTGCACGAACGTTGCGGCGCCGGAAAGGCAGACCACGAGCTCCTCACCGTGGGGGTGAACCTCCCAGGAGTCCCATGAGCGATCGAAGTCGTGCACCGTGACCAAGCGCCCGTCGGGGCCATCCGCGCGGGTTGCGTCCTCGTAGTCCATGTACCACTCAGGCACGCCGGTGTAGTGCGGCAGTGGCACCACGGTGCCACCCTTCCCGAGATGGACCGGGAACTGCTTGAGGTGTGGCTGGTCGGGCATCAGGCGAGCGTATCCCCGAGGGGTCGTGCGGGAATTCGGGTCATGGCCGCACCAGTCGGTACACCAGGCAGTGGTCGTCGTCGAACCACCTCGGGCCTACCAACTGGAAGCCCAGGCGTTCGTAGAAGCGGTGCGCTGCGGTGTTGGAGGCGAGCGGATCGATCACCACGACGCTCGCACCGTGATCGTCGAAGCAGCGAGCGAGCGCCATCTGCATGACCTGCGAGCCGAGCCCTCTGTTGCGATGCTGCGGGTTGCCGATCCAGATGTCCAACGCCCACGCGCCGTCCTCGACGTCGTCACCCCAGTAGTGGCTCTCCTCGTTCGCAGCGTCGCACAGCTCCACGAAGGCGACCGGCTCGCCGTCGGCTTCGGCAATCAACAACTCGGTGAAACGAGGGTCGCGCTGCAGTTCCTGGGCCCAGTCGCGCCGTCCGTCGGGGGCCACGGCGGCCATCACGTCAGGATCGTTGTCCCAGGCCTGCAGGAGGGGAATGTCGGCGGGGCGCACGGCGCGCAACGTCACTGCCATTGCAAAAGGTTCGCGCGCCACAACCCCCTCCTGGCGCGATTACTGTCCGTGACGACGGCACTCGACAGGCGGAGGCTTCGATGAACCCGACAACGGCATGCCCGGCTTCATGTCGGCCTTCTTCGTCATCTTCGGCATCGTGTTCGTGATCGGCATCTTCGTCAGCATCTTCAAGTTCTCGCAGACCCGCGAGATGGCGATGAAGAAGGGCGCCACCGAGTCCGAGGCCACCGCCGTCGCTCTCAGCGGCGACCTGGGCACGGTGGCCTCGTTCGTGAAGGGCAGCGGGTCCACAGAGGACCGCATCCGCGAGGTTCGCCACCTGCAGACGCAGGGGTTGATCACGGCCGAGCAGGCCGAGCAACGAGTCGCCGAGATCCTCCGCGACGTCTGACCGAGGCCGTTCGAGCGACGAATTGTGGGTCGGGGGCCGGTCCCGCTCAGCAGATAGGGTGGCCCCTTGTGACCGACTCACCTCGCACTTTGCGCGCCCGACTGGTGGCGCTGTGCTTCCTCATGCTCTTCACCGAGCTGGCGCTCATCCGTTGGCTCGGCGGCAGCGTCCTGTACCTGTCGTACTTCTCCAACATCGTGCTGCTCGGCAGTTTCCTCGGCATCGGATTGGGCTTCCTGTGGGCCGAGCGCAGCCGCATCGAACTGCTGCGGTTCGCACCACTCGCTCTGGCCGGGCTGGTCGTCTTCGTCCACTACGTGCCCGTCACGGTGCGTTCCACCGGCGGCGACGCGATCTTCTTCGGTGCCGAGCTGCAGCCGTCCGGCCCGCCGCGCGAGCTGGCACTGCCGGCGGTGTTCCTGGCAACCGCGATCGTGCTGGCCTGCATCGGCAACGGCATCGCCGTCACCTTCCGCAAGCTGAAGAACCTCGAGGCCTACCAGTACGACCTGATCGGCTCCCTCGTCGGCATCGTGGTGTTCACCGGTTTGTCGTTCCTGGGAACGCCGCCGATCGCTTGGGCTGCCATCGCCGCGGCGATCATGGCGTGGGCCATCTGGCCGCGCAAGCTGCTGGACATCGCCACCACGGCGCTGCCGCTGTTGGCCCTGCTAGCCATCCTGGGGGCCGAGTCGCGCCACGACGACGTGCTGTGGACGCCGTACTACAAGGCGACCTACACGCTGAACGACAACGGCGCCCATGTGCGAGTCAACGGTGTGCCGCACTGGGACCAGGTGAAGGCCACCGACTGGCCCGTGTACCAAACGGTCTACGAGCGCCGTGCGTCCGACGCCCCCGTCAACAACCTGCTGGTCATCGGCGCCGGCAGCGGCAACGACGTTGCCGTCGCGCTCGAGCGTGGCGTCAAGCACGTCGACGCGGTCGAGATCGACCAGCGCTTGCTCGACCTCGCCGCCGAACACCACCCCAACAAGCCGTACGACGACCCGCGGGTCACCACCCACGTGGATGACGGCCGCGCCTACCTCGAGCGTTCCGACGACTCATGGGACCTCATGGTGCTGGCCCTGCCGGACTCGCTGACCCTGGTGCAGGGTGCTTCAGCCATCCGCCTGGAGAGCTACCTGTTCACCAAGGAAGCCGCCGAGGCCTATCGCGATCACCTCACCGACGACGGCGTGTTCGCGATGTACAACTTCTACCGCGAGCCCTGGTTGGTCGATCGCTATGCCGCCACCCTGGAGGACGCGTTCGGGCACGCACCCTGCGTCACCAAGCTGGGTTGGACGTCCTTGTCCGTGCTGACCATCGGGCGCAACGCGGACAGCGTGAACTGCCCGGCCGAGGACCACTGGGAGCGTCCCGCCGGGTCGCCCGGCCCGGTCAGCGACGACCGGCCCTTCCCCTATCTGAAGAACGCCTCCATCCCGTCCTTCTACCTGGTCGCGCTGGGGCTGATCCTGCTGGCATCACTGGTGCTGGTGCGGCTGGTCGGTGGGCCACTGCGTGCGCTGGGGTCGTACGTCGACCTGTTCTTCATGGGTGTCGCGTTCTTGCTGCTGGAGACCAAGAACGTGGTGCAGTTCGCGTTGCTGTTCGGCACCACCTGGCTGGTCAATGCGCTCGTGTTCGCCGGGGTCATCCTGTCCGTGCTGCTGGCGGTGGTCATCTCCAAGCGGGTTCGCTTGCGCAACCTGGCCATCCCGTACGCGTTGCTGGCGGCCGCGCTGGCGATCGGTTGGCTGATCCCGCAGTCGTCGCTGTTGTCCCTGGCGTTCTGGCCCAGGCTGCTGGCGGCGTGCGCGATCGCTTTCGCACCCATCTTCATCGCCAACATCATCTTCGCCCAGCGCTTCCGCGAAACCAGCAGCTCCACGTCGGCGTTCGCGGCCAACCTCATCGGGTCGATGGTGGGTGGCGTGCTGGAGTACAGCGCGCTGGTGCTCGGGTATCGCAACCTGCTGATCCTGGCGTTCCTGCTGTACACCGCGGCGTTCGTCACCGGTCGCCGCTTCCTGCGCATCGCCGCTTGAGGTCCGCCGTGCAGCGCCGCTTCACGCAGGTCGACGTCTTCTCCAGCCAGCCGTACCTCGGCAACCCATTGGCCGTGGTGGTCGACGCGGACGGCCTGGACACGCAGGACATGCAGCGGTTCGCGAAGTGGACCAACCTGTCCGAGACCACGTTCCTGCTGCCGCCCACGGACCCCGGTGCGGACTACCGCGTCCGCATCTTCACACCGGCCTCCGAGCTGCCCTTCGCCGGGCACCCGACGCTCGGCTCCGCGCACGCATGGCTCGCGCACGGTGGTGTGCCGCAGCACGACGACCAGGTGGTGCAGCAGTGCGGGGTGGGGCTGGTGACCGTGCGGCGTGGCGTCGACGGCCTGGCGTTCGGGGCGCCCGCGTTGTTGAAGGGTGGCCCTGCCGACGAGGCGACGGTGCGGGAGGCCGCGGATTCTCTGCGGGTGGCGCGTGACGCGATCATCGCTGCCGAGTGGGTGGACAACGGCCCGGGTTGGCTGGGACTGCTGTTCCGCTCGGCGGAGGAAGTGCTGGCGATCAAGCCGGGCCCCATGCAGCTCAGCATCGGCGTGGCCGGCCCGCATGCGCCCGGCTCGCCGTTCGCGTACGAGGTGCGCGCGTTCTACTCGGCCAACGGCACGACGTTCGAAGACCCCGTCACCGGCAGCCTCAACGCGTCGCTCGCGCAGTGGCTGATCGGCAGCGGGCGTTTCACCGCGCCCTACCTCGCCGTGCAGGGAACGGCCATCGGCTACTCGGGCCTGGTGCGCATCACCACCGACGAGTCGGGCGACGTGTGGGTTGGCGGCGATGTCACCACCTGCATCGCGGGCACTGTCGAGCTCTGACGCTCGGGCCTGCCACCATGGTCTGATGAGCAGCAAGCGAGCGCACCTGATCCTGTACAAGCGGTGGACGCTGCGGCCCGGGGTCACCACCGATGCCGTTCGCCAGTTCGTCGAGGAAGTGATTGCGCCGCGGTACGCCGCGCTGTCGCCGGATGTCGAGCTGGGCCTGGAAGCCGATCTGGACGGGCAGTCCGTGCTGGCGATCCAGCGCTGGACCTCCTCCGAAGCACACCAGCAGGCGACCGCCGGCCCCGCGTACGCCGCCTGGTGGAGCGAGTACGAACCTCACTTGGTCGGCTGGGACGACCTCGTCGACTTCGCCGACGAATGGTCCACCGCCCGCGTCGCCCTGCGGCCCGGGTGACGCCTCAGCGTGTCGGAGCGCTGCTCTGGTCGGTCACAAGCAGTGCAAGCGCGTCAACGGTCGCGCAGTTGGTCGCGCAGTGATTCGAGATATGGAAGCGAACGCTGGTCCTTCGGACGGTTGGCCGCCCGCTTCGAGTCTATGAGGTCGTCAAGCGCCGCGATCTGGACGGTCAGGCCCTCGCTCAGCTCTTCCGGCGTGGCTGAAACCCTCCAACCGTCGTACCCACCGGCTCTTCCGGCCGGCACGAACGTCAGACGGGAGGGAACGATGTCGATGTCACGGGTGGGTAGCGACGAACCGTGCACCACCGCCGCAAAGCCTCCGACGACGACATAGTCGACCCCTTCCTCGTTCAGGATCGTGCAGATCCGAACGGGGTCGAACATCAGCTCGCCTCGGCGCTGCGGGCCTGTCGAGCGTGGTCCTGGATACCGATCAGAACGTTCGCCGCGTCGACCATGGTGCGAACGCGCTCGGGCACAGTCATGCGCAACTGACGGCGGATCTGACTGACGTCGACCCCGCGCCAGTCCTCGATCTGCGGCACCGGTTCCACGCCGCCAGCATACGACGTGACGCCAGCCAGCTTCCCCCTCTGGCTCGATGCCGCTCGGATCGCCTCTGTCCCCGAGACGTGCGGGAAGTCAGGCAACGTCGGCGATGTGGAACGTTGTGATCACTGGCCGCCCACCGAGCGGCAGAGGGAATTCCTCGAGGTACAGCGCCGTGGCCTCGGCCAAGTTGCCCAGCGCCTCGGCCTGAGTCTCGCCATCGGACGTCGTGCCCGTCTCCGGGTTCAACGCACTGAACCCACCCTCGGGCGCGGCCCACAGGACGGCAGTGAATTCCACAGCGTCGGCGGGCGTGCTCATCGCGCCATCTAACCGTCGCCGACCGCGAATCGCAAGCCATGATCGGTCGTGGCACTTGCGAAAGAGCGTGCATACCCGGGCATTCGGAGCGGGTGTCCGATGGGGTAGTACGGTCCTCACCGTGGAGGCCACGTGCGTGTTCTGCGGCATCGTCGATGGCTCGGTCCCATCGACGATCGTCGCCGAGAACCCAAAGGCCGTCGCGTTCATGGACATCAGCCCTGTAACCCATGGCCACGTGCTCGTCGTGCCGCGCACCCACTCCGTGGACCTCTTCGACGTCAACGCCGAGGACCTCGCGGCGTGCGCTCAGCTTGCCCAGCAGGTCGCCGTAATGGCCAAGGACCGGCTCGCAGCTGACGGTGTCAACTTGCTCAATTGCAGCGGGGCCGAAGCCTGGCAAAGCGTGTTCCACTTCCACCTGCACGTCGTCCCGCGGTTTCGAGATCAGCCCGGTCGCGATGCCATCGGGCTGCCGTGGAACTCGGTGCCGGGCGATCTGGACGAGATCAAGCGCATCGGCGCCCGTCTCGCCCACGGCAGCGACTGACCGCGCCAGATCTGCCGATCTGCGTGGCTCAGGTCGGAGGAACGTCGAACGATTGCGCGGTGATTGCGATCGTGTCGCCGCTCTGCATCTCGATCCTCATCTCCCCGGCGTCGACGTGCAGGGAGTTGACCGAAACACTCGGACCCCACGGACGCTCACGGGGCAGCCGAAGGCCGATCAACCCGTTGGCGCGAACCTTCACCGGCTCCTCAACGCCAGCCACCCGCAGGAGCACGACGGCCGCCCCATCAACCCAGTCGGCCTGAACGCTGAGAAGCGTTGCGTCGTGAAAATCCATCGAGGTGACCGTAGCCGGGCACCCGCCTACACCTGCCGATATGCGTGGGTCGGGCTTACGCCCGCTTCAACTCAACCACGACGCCCTCGCTGGCCTCGACCAGCTTGTGCGGCTCGATGCCGAACACGTCGTGCCACGTGCCGGCCGCGGCCCACACCTCGTCGTACTGCAGCAGATCGGGGTCGATGAACACCGGCAACGTGGTGTGGTGCCCGAACGGGGGCACACCACCGATGGGGAAACCAGTGGCAGCGCGAACCGTGTCGGCGTCGACGCGCTCGCACTTGGCTCCCCCGGCAGCAGCCGCGAGCTTCTTCTCGTCCAGCTGGTTGGCGCCGCTGACGTAGGCCAGCACCACGTGGCCGTCCACACCGAAGATCAGGCTCTTCACGATCTGACCGACGGCCACGCCGATGGCGTTGGCGGCGTCGACCGCAGTCTTCGTGCCGTCCGGGAAGCGGCGGGGGTGGATGGTGATGCCCTTGGCCGCCGCGGCCTCCACCACCCGGATCACGTTGGGGTGCCACTCGTTGCTGGTGTCGCTCATGGTGCGTTGGAGCGTACTCATCAGCCCGCTACCATGCCCTCCAGAAGGGGAGTATCCCGAGACACCGTTGTCGTCATCACGGCAATCGCCCGGCGACGGTGAGCCTGCAAAGGCTGGGAGAGACCTTCGGACCACACCAGGACCGAAGGAACCCATGACCACCACGTCACTCGACGCAACCCGACCCGGGCTCACCACCGAGGAAGCGGCGCGCCGCCTGGCCGAACACGGCCACAACGAGCTCGCCGCCGCCCCACGCACCCCCGCCTGGCGGCGGTTCCTGGCCCAGTTCCAGGACCTGCTGATCCTGATCCTGCTGGGCGCCGCCGTCGTGGCGTTCGTGGTGTCCGGCGAGGTGAAGACCCCCGCTGTGGTGCTGGCCGTCGTGCTGCTGAACGCGGTGATCGGGTTCGTGCAGGAGAACCGAGCCGAGGCCTCGCTGGACGCGCTGCGCACGATGCTGGTGACCAACGCCCGCGTGCGCCGCGACGGGATGATCCAAACCGTCGACTCCACCGAAGTGGTGCCCGGCGACATCGTGCTGGTGGAGGCCGGCGACCGCATTCCCGCCGACGGGCGTCTGCTGGAAGCCGTCTCGCTGGAGGTCGACGAGTCCGCGCTGACCGGTGAGAGCCACCCCGTGGCCAAGGCCGTGGCCGATGAACCCGAAGAGGCCCCGTTGGCCGAGCGCACGTGGATGGTGCACATGAACAGCACCGTCACGCGCGGCCGTGGCGAGTTCGAGGTGACCGCCACCAGCATGGCCACCGAGATCGGCCGCGTCGCCGACCTGCTGCGCAGCACCGAGAGCGAGCGCACTCCCCTGCAGAAGCAGCTCGACCGGCTGGCCCACAGCCTGGCCAAGCTGGCCGCGGTCATCGTGGCAGCGGTCTTCGTCATCGGCCTGATCCGCGGCGAGGAACTGTCCCAGTTGGTGATGACCGCGGTGGCACTGGCCGTCGCCGCCATCCCCGAGGGGTTGCCCGCGGTCACCGTCGTCACGTTGGCGATCGGCGTCAGCAAGATGGCCCGGCGCAACGCGATCGTGAAGCGCCTGGCCTCCGTGGAGACGCTTGGTTGCACGACGGTGATCTGCAGCGACAAGACCGGCACGTTGACGATGAACGAGATGCGTGCCGTCGAATTCGTGCCGGCCCACCCCGACGTGCAGGTGGCAGCGCACAGCGCGATGGTGCTGTGCAACGACGGTGCCGTGCGCCGGGCCGACCACGGTGGCTGGGAGCGTGTGGGCGACCCCACCGAGACCGCCCTGCTGGTGCTGGCCGCCGAGCACGGCCACGACCCGGAGGCGGTTCGCACCGCTCACCCGCGGCTGGCGGAGGTGCCGTTCGACTCGGCCAACAAATTCATGGCCACCGTCCACCAGTTCGTGGACATCAACGGCAACACAGTGGTGCGTGTGCTGGTGAAGGGTGCGCCCGACGTGCTGCTGGCCCGGTCGCATGCCAACGCCGACGTGATGGCCCACCACGATCGCCTGGCCGCCGTTGGCCTGCGGGTGCTGGCCCTGGCGCAGCGACAGCTGAGCCTGGAGGCGTGGGACGAGTTCACCACTGCCGGCGAAGACCCTAAGGCGTTGGTGCACGATCTCACCCTGTTGGGGCTGGTGGGAATCGTCGACCCGCCTCGGCCCGAGGCCCGAGACGCGATCGCCGTCGCCCACCGCGCCGGCATCGACGTGAAGATGATCACCGGTGACCACGCGGCCACCGCCACCGCTATCGGCCGCGATCTCGGGTTGACCGGAGAGGTGATCACCGGTGCCGAGCTGGAAGCCCTCGACGACACAGCCCTGGATGCCCGCATCGAGGACACCAGCGTGTTCGCCCGGGTGTCGCCGGAGCACAAGCTGCGCCTGGTGACCGCGCTGCAGCGGCGCGGGCATGTGGTGGCGATGACCGGCGACGGGGTGAACGACGCCCCGGCGCTGAAGAAGGCCGACCTGGGCGTGGCGATGGGCATCACCGGTACCGAGGTCAGCAAGGAAGCCGCCACGATGGTGCTCACCGACGACAACTTCGCCACGATCGTCGGCGCCGTCGAGCGCGGCCGCACCATCTACGCCAACATCGTCAAGTTCGTGCGCTTCCAGCTCAGCACCACGCTGGGGTTCGCGCTGCTGTTCCTGCTGGCGGCGACGTTCGGGATCGCCGACGGTCACCCGTTCGGGGCGATCGCGATCCTGTGGGTGAACATGATCATGGACGGCCCGCCCGCGATGGCCCTCGGCGTGGACCGCACCGACGACGATGCGATGGCACACGCGCCCCGGCCCGGTGACGAGCACATCCTCACCCGCCCGCGGTGGGTTGCCATCGCGGTGTCCGCCACCGTCATGTCGCTGGGCACGCTGGCCGTGCTGCAGTGGGCACCGGGTGCCGGTATGGAGGCCGACGTGCCCAGCATCGCCGGCACCATGGCCTTCCACACGTTCGTGCTGTTCCAGTTCTTCAACATCCTCAACGCTCGCCACGACACGCGCACCGTGTTCCACCGCGACACGCTCGCCAACCGCTGGCTGTGGATCGCGCTCGCCGCTGTGCTGCTGCTGCAGGTGGCGGTCTCGCAGGTGGGCGCGATGCGCAGCCTGTTCGACACCGTTGCCATCAGTGCCGGCCAGTGGCTGGTGTGTGTGGCGATCGCCTCCTCGGTGCTGTGGATCGAAGAGGCACGCAAGTTCTTCACCCGTAACGTTTCGTCCAAGAAAGGAAGCTGATGTTCAAGAACACGATGAAGACCACGGTGCTGCTCGCCGGGCTCGGCGGGTTGATCGTGGCGATCGCCGGGCTGGTCGGAGGTGGCAGCAGTGCCTCGCTGACGATCGGTGTCGGCATCGCCCTCGTGATGGTGGGTGGGTCGTACTGGTTCAGCGACAAGCTGGCCCTCGCCTCCGCTCGCGCCAAGGTGATCCAACGGGCCGATGCCCCCGAGTTCTACGACATCGTCGCTTCCCTCGCACAGCGAGCGAACCTGCCGATGCCAACGGTGGCCATCTCGCCCAGCGACCAGCCGAACGCGTTCGCCACCGGGCGTGGCCCGAAGAAGGCCGTGGTGTGCGCCACCACGGGCCTGCTGCAGTCGATGCCTCGTGACGAGATCGAGGGTGTGATGGCCCACGAGCTGATGCACGTGAAGCACCGCGACATCCTCATCGGCTCGGTGGCGGCAGCCATCGCCACCGCGATCAGCTACGTCGGCCAGATGGCGATGTGGGGCGCGATGTTCGGTGGCGGCCGCGATGACGACCGCGACGGCAACCCGCTGGGCACCCTGCTGATGGTGCTGCTGGCACCGGTGGCCGCGTCGCTGCTGCAGATGTCGATCAGCCGCAGCCGCGAGTTCGAGGCCGACCGAGGCGCTGCCGAACTGCTGGGCAGCGGCAACAGCCTGGCCAACGCGCTGGAGCGCATCGAGACGCTGGCCGCCCGCCGGCCGATGATGGTGGCCCCCGCGCAGGCGCAGGCCTACATCCACAACCCGCTGAACGAGCTGCGCGGTGGCCGCAACTCGAGCATGGCTCGCCTGTTCAGCACGCACCCGGCCACGGCCGAGCGCGTCCGTCGCCTGCGCGAGATCTGACCGCTGGGGCCGACGGTTACAGAGCGAACAAGTCGTCGAGGGCGCTGCGACCGGCTTTGCCGGTGGTGGCGCCCTCCGGCTCGCCACCGGTGAAGGCCTCGTAGCCCTCCACCTCCAGGCGATCTGCCAGCTCGGGGCCACCGGTCTCCACGATGCGGCCCTTCACCAGAATGTGCACTCGGTCGGGGTGCAGCTCTTCCAGCAGACGGTTGTAGTGGGTGATCGCAATGACACCCAGACGTCCATTGGGCCCGGGCTCGTTGGTGGCCGCCTCCACCCGCCGGGAGCAATCCCGCAGCGCGTCGATGTCGAGGCCCGAGTCCAGCTCGTCGAGAATCGCGAACTTGGGCTGCAGCATCGCCAACTGAAGGGTCTCGTTGCGCTTCTTCTCGCCACCGGAGAGGTCGACGTTCAGCGAGCGATCGAGCAGGCGGTCGGCGAAACCGATTCGCTGCGCCTCGGCCGCTACTTCGGCGGCCAACCCCTCGGTGCTGCGACCGCGGGCGCGGAACGCCTCGGACAGCATGTCGGTGAGGCCCACGCCAGGCACCTCGCTGGGATATTGCATCACCAGGTGCATGCCCGCCTGGGCACGCTGCCACGCGGGCAGCCCCAGCAGGTCGACACCGTCCAGCAGCACCTGGCCGGCGTGCACTTCGTAACCGGGCTTGCCCATGATGACGGCCGAGAGCGTACTCTTGCCGGCGCCGTTGGGCCCCATGATCGCGTGCACCTCGCCCGAGTGGACGGTGAGGTCGATGCCGTTCAGGATCTGCTTGCCGGCGACTGACGCCACCAAGCCCTTGATCTCCAGCGTGCTCATTGCGCGGCCTCCACGTCGATCAACACGTCACCGTTCTCCACGCGGGCGACGAACACGGGAACCGGCTGAGTCGCCGGCAGGGTGTCGGGCTGACCGGTGCGCAGGTCGAAGCGGCTGCCGTGCTTCCAGCACTCGATCGCACACTCGTCGGCCCACACCTCGCCCTCGCTGAGCGAGACGTCGGCATGGCTGCAGGTGTCGCCGATCGC
>CAZREK010000013.1:0-18212 GCA_964598965.1 uncultured Bifidobacterium sp.
CCGGGCGATCAACCGGCTCGAGGTGCCGCTGTTCCTCGACGACAACCCGCGCGTGACGGTGATGGAAATCCGCGCTAAGGCTCGCCGGCTGAAGGCCCGCCACGGTGGCCTGGCGATGATCATGATCGACTACCTGCAACTGATGACCGGCGGCACCAGCTCGGAGAACCGCCAGTTGGAGGTCAGCGAAATCAGCCGTGGCCTGAAGATCCTGGCCCGCGAGTTGGAGGTGCCGATCCTGGCGCTCAGCCAGCTCAGCCGTGCGCTGGAAACACGCGCCGACAAGCGACCGATGCTGGCCGACCTGCGTGAGTCCGGCTCGCTCGAGCAAGACGCCGACGTCGTCATGTTCCTGTACCGCGACGAGGTTTACAACCGCGATTCTCCCGACAAGGCCAGCGCCGAGCTGATCATCGCCAAGCACCGTTCCGGCCCCACCGGTCTGGCCCGGCTGGTGTTTCGCGGCCAATACACCAAGTTCGGCAACGCTGCCCGCAGCGTGTAAAGGGCTGCGCCGCCGGGGGCTACGGTCGGCGCATGCGCGCGGCAGTGGTTCTGGTGAGTGTGGTGTTGATGGTGACGTCGGCCTGTGGCGACGACGGCGATGGCGACGGCGGCCAACAGCAGGGCAGCGCTTCGCCGGTGCCCACCATCACCGTGTCACCGATCGATCCGGCCCACGTGACCGCCGTGTCCAAGTTCCGCTCCTGCAGCGGCCACGACTTCTCGCCCGGGGTGCATGGCAAGGGCGGCCCCGACACCGAGCGTGCGCGCTCGATGAAGCACTACCTGAAGACCGACGTCACCCTCACGCCCGCCGGGCAGGTGCAGATCCTGGCCCCCTTCGACGGCACGGTGGACATCCAGACCGAGACCTTCGATCTGGGCAAGCAGATCTACGTCACCAGTGGCGACTGGTCTGCCCGCATCTTCCACATCGACCCCACGGTTGCCGATGGGGCAGAGGTGAAAGCGGGTGACGTGATCGGCACGATCGCGCCGACCAACGCAGTGGAAATGCTGGGCGACCACGTCGGCCCCAACGGTGAACCGACGACCTACGAGTTCGACATCGCCGTCACCAGCACCGACGACCGCGAGTACGTGTCCATGTTCGACTTGATGAACCCCGCCGTCGCCGCGCGGTGGGCGGCTCGAGGGTTCACCGCGACGAACACACTGATCACCCGGGCCGAGCGCGACGCGGCTCCGTGCGAGTTGGGCCCGGACGGCGAACGCTTCGCCAACCAGGAAGAGGACCCGGCCGATTGGGTGTCTGCCGCCTGACCGACGGCAGACTGGTGCCATGTTCCTCGGCAAGGACCTCATCGTCTGGTTGCTGCTCGCGTTGGGCGGTGCGTTGTTCGCCGGCAACGTGATGGCTCTCGTGCGCCCACCGCAACAACTCAAGGAGGGCGACTTGCCGCAGGCGCCGCGCAGCCGCAGCATCCTGATGGCTGCCATCGGTCTGATCGTCGCCGTGGCCGCCCTGGGGGCCTTGGTCGCCCGCTGAGTTGCATACTGTCGGGGTGAACTTCTCCACCCGCTGGCTGTTGGCCGGCGCATTGCTCCTGACCGCGGCGGCGTGCGGTGAGGACCGCAGCGACGGCTCGCCGAAGTTGATCCGCGTCAAGGCCGGCGACTCGATCCAGAAGGCGGTCGATCGCGCGCACGGCGGCGACCTGGTGCTGATCGCACCGGGCACCTATCACGAGGAGGTCGTGATCGACACTCCTGGTGTGACGCTGCGCGGCGAGGACCGCAACACGGTGATTCTCGACGGGCAGGGCCAACTGACCAATGGTGTCTTCGTCAGTGCCGACGGCGTGACCGTGGAGAACATGACCGTGCACCACTACCAGGTGAACGGGGTGGTGTTCTCCGGCGTCAGCGAGCAGGGCGACCGGACCCCGCTGGACGGGTTCCGCATGGCCTACCTCACCACCTACGACAACGGCCTGTACGGCCTGTATGCGTTCCAAGCCAGCAACGGTGTGATCGAGCAGTCCTACGCCTCCGGTCACCCCGACTCGGGCATCTACGTCGGTCAGTGTGGGCGCCCGGCCAACGGCGACCAGTCCGCCGGGCCGTGCAACGTGGTGGTGCGCGACGTGATCGCCGAGCTCAACGCTGTGGGCTACGAGGGCGTCAACTCCTCGCAGGTGTGGGTGATCAACTCGGTGTTCCGCAACAACCGCGTGGGGGTCACACCCAACAGCCAGAACCTCGAGTTCTTCACCCCGCAGACCGAGACCGTCATTGCCGGCAACTTGGTGATGGACAACAACGCGGTCGACGCACCCGAGCAGGCTGCGGGCGCCATCGGCATGGGCATCGTCATCGGCTCGGGCACGGACAACGTGATCTACCGCAACCGAGTGATGGGGCACGCGTACGTGGGCATCGGCATCACCATGCTCGACGACTTCGACCCGGTGGGCAACCGGGTCGAGGGCAACGTGACGACCGGCAACGCGGTCGACCTCGGCTACTGGGTGCTCGGTGGCAGCACCGACATCGGCGGCAACTGCTTCACCGGTAACACCTTCGACACGTCGTCGCCGGCCGACATCGAGTCGGTCATGCCCTGCCCAGCCGTCGCGGGCAACCTCGACGCGCCATTGGTGCCGCCGCTGAACTCGCCCAAGGGGCCGAAGTATGGCGACGTCCCCGCGCCGCCCGCGCAACCGACGATGCCGGGCGACGTCACCGCCTTCGCCCCGCGGCCAGCGTTCGTGGAGCCGTCGCTCGACTCGATCACGGTGCCGGACGCACCATGAGACGCCTGGCCGCAGCGGTGGTGGTGCTCGGCCTGCTGGTCGCGTGTGGCGGTGAGCAATCGCGCGCGGAGCAACGCGCGCACACCGTCGCGCTGAACGAGCGGATGACGTGGGCGCGCTATGCCTCACCCACCGGTGTCTCCGTCACGCCAAGGGTTGATGAGGCGCAAATGCTGGTGGACATGATCGGTCACCACCAAGACGCGATCGACGCGTCGCGTGTCGTGTTGCGGCGCAACCCGTCACCCGAGGTCCGCGACTTCGCCGAGCGCCTCATCCGTGTGCAAGGCGAGCAGGTGCAGCAACTGCAAACCTGGCTGGACGAGTGGTACCCCGACTCGAAGGTGCAGTCCACGTGGCAGCCACTGTTCACCGACGCCAGCGCCACGTCCACCGATGTCGCCTACCTGTCGATGATGGTCGTGCACCACCAACACGCGGTCGCGATGTATCGCACGTGGGTGGCGTCGGGGTCGGTGCGCCACAACGACTTCGGGTTGCTGATGCGGCGCGTGGCCAAAGGTCAGATCGGTGAGATCGCGTTGTTGCGGCAGCTCGCTGCGGCGACCAACTGAGAAGCTCGTATTGCGCCTCGTCAATTGAGTCTCTAGCCTGTCACGGAGAGTGGCGAAGCCGTGTCGGAGCGGGAGGGACGAGCCATGCGGGACGAACAAGTGGTGATGCTGACGACGGCGCGTCGTGCGCGCGCGGCGGTGTTCGCCTGCCTGTTGCTGTCGACCACCGTGGTGGTGGCCACCGCGCAGGTGTCGGTGGTGCACGCCGATCAGCCGGAGGTTGTGCTCACCAGCAAGAGCGTCGACCCCACCAGCACCAGCGGCACGCCGCTGCGCCCCGGCGACACGGTGACCTACACCATCTCCTACTACTGCTCTGGCCTCAACCTCGGCGACCACTGTGGCGATTCCGTGCTCAGCGATCCGCTGCCGCAGTTCACCGACATCTACGGCAACACGAACCAACTCGAGTTCGTGTCGGCGTCGTTCCTGACGCAGAACGACTGGACCTTCGACGGCATCAGCGGCGCCGCCCCGAACCTGACGGCGTCATGGACGGCAGTGGTCCCGGACAACAACTGCACCACCACACTCGGAGCCAACGGCGGCCTGTGCGCCGGCGACTCGGGAGCGATCATCCTCGAACTGCGCGTGCCGAACGGCATCGTGCCGTACCTCGGTACCCCGCAGGTGGTCACCAACAGCGCGACGGTCGATCAGGGCCCGACTCCCGACGGGAACCCGGAGGGCACTCCGGTGACGGCGGTGAGCCACATCAACGGTCTTCCCGCCGACTCGACGATCTCCAAATCCGGCCCGGCCGATCTGCTGCTGAAAGCCGCAGGTACCGATCAGTTCGACTACACGATCAGCATCTGCCCGGAGCCCGACTCGCCGCTGTACCCCGCGTACACCGTCACCGACACGTTGCCCGAGGGCTTCACGTTCGCCAGCGCCACCCCTTCACCGACGTCGGTGGCTCCTGGACTGCTGACGTGGGAGATCGACGAGCTCAACCTCCCGCCGCGCAACACCAGTACCGGTTGCTTGTCCATCACTGTCACCGGCTCGTTCGTCAACGCCGATAACGGCGGCGATCCGTCCAACGTCTTCGACGCAGAGAAGACCAACACCGCTTCTGCCACCGGCCACCCCAGCGTGGGCGTCGATGTCGGTGTCGGCACCGCCAACACCACGTTGACGTTGCGTCGCCCGATCACCAGTTTCGGTGTCTCCAAGAACACCGGCGGCAACTACTACGTCGACAACGCCAGCCCGGACAACGTCGTCCACTACTTCCTCGGTGCGAACAACACCAGTGAGGTGGGCGCGGCTCCGTTCAGTGACGCGACCATCCTGGACGGGCCGCTGCCCGCACAGTTCACGCTGGACACGATCCACACCGGCACCTGGACCGGGTCCGGAGATGGCTCGGTGACGGCTGTGATCCAGACGTCGCCCGATGGCTCCTCGTGGACGACGGTGTCGAGCACTGCGGGGCAGAGCATTTCCGTGGCGCCAGGCGTCGTGTGGGTGCGGTGGGTCTTCTCTTCCACGCCGGCAGCGATGGGTCCCGGCTGGAGCGCCAGCGGCCAGGAGTTGATCGGCGTCATCAGCGGCAGCGTCGGCGACACGCTGACCAACTGTGCGGGTCTCACTGGCCTGCAGGAAGGCGTCCTCGGCGAACAGGATCGCGGCAACTCGTGCGCCAACGTGCTGATCGAAACGCCCAAGCCACACCCGTCGATCTCCAAGTCCGCCCCGACGCGACTGGAGCCAGGCCAGACGATCACCTACACGCTCGTGGCGGAAAACAACATCGATGCCACCGATGTGCTCACCGATCCGCAGATCACGGACTGTGTGCCGGACAGCGCGCACCTCACCGTCAGCAACCTCCTCGCTGGCGGCTCCGCGCTGCCGTCCAACGGCTGGTCGCTCGAATCGTTCACCCCGCTCGGGTGCGATGGTGCCACCGGCACTCTCGTGCAGGTGCAGTACACCGGCACGTTGGCGCCGGGCGAGGCCGCGCCCTCGATCACGTATGACGTCACTGCTGACGCCTTCGGTGACGTTCCTGGGCCGACGCCGCCCGGCAACTACACCAACACTGCGACTGTCACGTATTCGGACGGGTCGCCGTTCGATCACTGTGTGCAGACCAGCTGCGCTGCCAGCCACAGCGTGCAGGTGCCCGTGATCGCCCAGCTGCAGTCCGAGAAACTGGTCAAGGGTGCGCTTGACCGCGAGTTCAACAAGGCCGGCACCACGACTCCCGGCGGCCAGGTGACCTGGCGCCTGAAGGTGCAGAACGTCGGCAACGTGCAGGTGGAGAACACGCAGATCGTCGACGTGTTCAGCTTCGTCGGTGACCGTGGCGTGCAGGTGGCCACCAAGCGAGGCTCGGAGTACGTGCCCTACCTGGTGGAACCGATCTCCGTGCCGCTCGACTGGGTGGTGGAGTACTCCACCTCCAACAACCCGTGTCGCCCCGAGGTGCTGGGGCCGAACACCAGCTGCGACCCGGCGAACTGGACGACCACGCCCGACCTGTCTGCCCTGTCGACCTACAAGTCAATTCGCCTCACGTACCTCGGCCGCATCGGCATCGGCGAGGAAATCACCTTCGACTACGACCAGGTGACGCCGGTCTTCGATGCCTCCTACGACACGCCGGACACGTCATCCGACCCGTGGGACGTGCTGGACGATTGCACGATCCCCAACTCGCAGCACCCCTGGCAACCCCTCGACGCGATCAACAACCCCGGCGACAGCACGCTCGACACGGTGCGCACCGAGGTGTCGGCCTGGTCGGACAGCAACCACGACGGCGTGCAACAGTCGTTCGAAGGTGGCCCGACGTGCCCGCGCGCGTCGAACAGCTTCGCCTATGGGGTCGACGTGCCCGACGACCAGCGCAACGGGTTGCCCGACCCCGGCCGCCTCGGTGCCGAACCGCCGACCGGCGACCTGCACGTCGCCGGTCCGTCGCTGCTGAACGCGATCGGCAATCGTGTGTGGGAGGACTGGGACCACGACGGCATTCAAGATTCCGTGCTCACCGAGCCGGGCATCGCCGATGTGCGCGTGGAGCTGTACGACGGTGGCGGCCTGGTGGACACGACCTTCACCGACACCGCCGGCTGGTACATGTTCGACTCGCTGCCGTACCGCACCGACTACTTCGTGCGCTTCTACATGCCCGACGAGTTCGGCTACGTGACGTTGCAGGACAGTACTGGCGTGGCCGCCGACGTGGACGCGGCGAACACGGACGACGACTCCGATGTGCCGTCCACGTTGTCCGGCACGAACGCGATCGGCAACTACTACGACACCACCACCGTCACCTTGGGTGAGGTGGGTGCCGAGCTGACCGAGACCGACCCGACATGGGATGCCGGCATCTGGATTCCGCACCCGGCGATCAGCCTGCTGAAGAGCGTCAACGGGCAGCCTGCTGACAGCGCTCCTGGCGTCTACATCGAGCGCGACGACGCGGTCACGTGGAATTACGTCATCACCAACACCGGCAACACGACACTGCGTAACGTCACGCTCACCGATCACGTCGATGCCGGCGGCGAACCCGATCCGACACCCGTGTGTCCGTGGGGTGGGAACACCGGGCACGTCCTGGCGCGTGGCGAGTCGATCACGTGCACTGCGTCGAGCACCGCGATCGTCGGCCAGTACACCAATACGGCCACCGTGGTCGGAACGCCGACTCTGGAGGACGGCACCACCGACATCGTCAAGACGGGTGTGCCGACGTCGGTCAGCGACTCGAACCCTGCCAACTACTTCGGTGTGGAGTACGACCTCGCGCTGGCGAAGGTCACCTCCGGCGTGAACGCCGACGGCGTCACCGTGAGCTGGACGATCCGCGTGGTGAACCAGGGCAACGTGGCATCCGGCGCCTTCACCGTCACGGACGTGGTGCCCGCCGGCCTCTACGTCACCTCGGCCAGCCCCGCGGCGACCACCAACTCGCGTCCACTGTCCACGCCCCCTGACCCGACGCTGACTCCTCCGACGACGACCCTCACCTGGACCCTCGGCTCGCTGGCGCCTGGCCAGACGACGGACATCACCATCAACACGCGCATCAGTGACGTCCGCTTGCGACCGTTCCGCAACTGGGCGGAGATCAGCAGCGACTCGGCAACCAACTACGGGGCGACCATCAGCGACTGGGACTCCACCCCGAACAGCAACGTCGGCCTTGACGACGTAGCAGGGGCCGGTACCAGCCCCGATGACCTCGTGGAGGACGTCACCTCGCTGACCAACATCCCGGACAACTCCGTCACGGACGAGGACGACAACGACTACGCCGAGGTGAACCCGCTGCTGGTGTACGACCTCGCCCTCGCGAAGATCGTCACCAGTGGCGCGTCGGCCACCGACGGCAGCACCATCACGTGGCGCTTCCGCGTGTACAACCAGGGCAACGTGCCCTCCGGGGCAGCAGTGTTCACCGACAATTTGCCCACCGGACTCGACTTCGTTTCGGCGACGATGACACGCAGCACCGTGTCCGGTGGGGGCACGGTCGCTTCGGCGTGCTCGCTCGACGGCAACGGGTACACCCTCACCTGTAACGCCCCGACCTTTGCGGCGGGCGACTACTTGCAGGTGGTGATCACCACCACCATCGCCGGCTCCCCGTACGACGACCTCTCGACCGCACCCTGGCGCAACTGGGCCGAGGTCAGCGACGACGGGTCGGAGGACTACGACGCGTTCAATGGCAGCACCGTGGATGATCGCGACTCCACGCCCGACACCGACATCGCCCACGACGGGGGCACGCAGAACGATGCCTACGTCAGCATTACGTCGGCAGGCAACACGTACACGGGCGCGATCGGCGACGAGGACGACAACGACGATGCCGTGGTCACCAACAGTGGCGTGTACGACCTCGCGCTGTCGAAGGTGGTCGACGACTCGTTCATCACCTATGACCAGACGGTGACGTTCACGATCACCGTCGACAACCAGGGCACGCTGCCCTCGCACGGCTACACGATCACCGACCACGTGCCGGCCGGCATGGATCCGGTGCTGCCGTTGGCGACGGGTACCTGGGACTCGCTGAACCGCACGATCACCTGGACGATGCCCAACCTGCTGCCCGCTGATACTCCGGTCACCCGCACCTACCAGGCGACGATCAGCGATATCAACCAGCGGCCGTTCCGCAACCATGCGGAGATCAGCGCGGATAGCGCAGGCGACTGGAACATCGCCGACATCGACTCGGATCCACTGGTGACGGAGAACGACGCGGCGGACTACCCCGCCATTGGTGCTGCCGCTGGCACCGGGATCGACAACACCAACATCAGCCAGGCGGGCTCCGATGGCGCAGGTGATGAAGACGACGAGGACATCGCGGATGTCAACGTCGATGTTGTGTACGACCTCGCTCTGGTGAAGGTCGTGGATGCCACCTCGTTGGTGGTCGACGGCCTGTACACCGGCACCGCGACCTACACGATCACGGTGCAGAACCAAGGCACTGTTCCCAGCCACGACTTCGTCGTGAGCGACATCGTGCCCTTGGGTCTCACCCCGGTCGAGCCGATCCCCAACGGTGGGTCGTACAACGCTGGAACGCGCACGATCACCTGGACCGTGCTCGATCTGCTGCCCAACGCCACCACGACGCTGACGTTCGACGTGCACGTCACCGACTTCAACGAGCGGCCGTATCGCAACGTGGCCCGGATCACCGCGGACTCGGCGGTCGACTACGGGGTCACGGACGCGGACTCGAACCCGAGCGTGATCGACGACACGAACGGTGAGTTCCCGTCGATCGGGTCACCCGCAGGTACTGGCTTCGACAACCTGGTCATCGGTGACGCCGGCCATGACGGCACAGGCGAGACGGACGACGAGGACATCGCCGACATCGGCGACCAGGTTCGCTACGACCTCGCGCTGGTGAAGGTCAACGATGGCGCAGCCGTCGTCAACTACGACGACACCGTGTCGTTCACCATCACCGTGCAGAACCAGGGCGATGTGGACTCGCGTGAGTTCGACGTCACCGACACCTTGCCGGATGGGCTCTCCGTCGTGAACGCGGGCGGTGGAACGACAGGTGTGGATGGTGGCGGCCACACGACGCTGATGTGGACGGTGGCCAACCTCACCCCGGGCCAGACCACGACCTTCACCTTCACGGTGTCGATCAGTGACATCACCAAGCGGCCGTTCCGCAACCATGCCGCGATCACTCGCGACTCTGCCGCAACGTACGACTCGCCGTTGATCGCCACACACGACGCTGACTCTGATCCATCGGTGATCACGGACGGTCCTGCCGCCTACCCGACGGTCGGAGCGAGCCCGGGAACGGGCATCGACAATCTGCTGATCGGCGAGGCGGGCAACGACAACGACACCGACGACGAAGACATCGCCGACGTCGATGTCGACGTGGTCTACGACCTCGCGCTCGCCAAGGTGGCCAGCACGCCGGCCAACGCGTACAGCACCGTCACGTTCACGATCACCGTCACCAACCAGGGCACCGTGCCCAGCGGCACCTATCAGGTGACGGATCGTCTCCCCGGCGGCATGCATGCAACCGCGGCCAGCGATGGTGGTGATTTCGCGACCACGCCCGGCCGTGTGGTGTGGAACCTCAGTGGTGCGGACATGCTCGATCCGGGCGAGTCGCTGGTGCTCACGATCACGACGGTGATCGACGACCTCACGCAACGACCCTTCAAGAACATTGCCGAGATCAGCCAGGACTCTGCCGACAGCTACTCGACGGGCAGCGTCACGGTGACCGACGTCGACTCGACCCCCGACGCGACGGTCGACAACGACAACTCAGGCTTCGGCAATGGCGCCGACGGCTATGGAACGGCCGAACATCCGACCAACGACGTCGCGAGTACCGGCGGAGCCGAGGGACCCGATGCCGGTGGTGAGGACGACGCCGACGTCGCATATGTCGACATCTCCGTGCTGTACGACCTCGCCCTGGTGAAGACCGGTCCCGCGAACTTCGACGGCGCCAGCGCCGCCTCGTTCACGATCCAGGTGTTGAACCAGGGCAACGTCAACAGCGGCACGTATGTGGTGCGCGACACCATCCCCGCGGGCCTGATCGCCACGACCGCCAGTAACTCGGGAGTGATCAGCGTCAGTGGCGACACCGTCACTTGGACGCTGTCGGGCCTGGCACCCAGCGCCTCCATCTCACTCGTCGTCACGGTGGTGATCACCGACTTCTCCACCCGTCCGTGGGTGAACCGAGCGGAGATCACCAGCGATGGCGCCGACGACTACGACACTCTCGGATACGAGCTGGCCAGTACCGGCGATGTCGAGGACGACGACTCCGTTCCCGACTCGCTCTCGGACAACGACCTGCTCATCGACCAGACTGTGCTGCCTGCAGTTCAGGACAACACCGGGTCGGGCGACGAGGACGACAGCGACGTTGCGCCGATCGGCGCGTCCATCGTCTACGACCTGTCGCTGGTGAAGATCCTGCCGACCGGCCAGAAGTACAAGCTGAACGGCGACATCTTCTACGACATCCAGGTGATGAACCAGGGCAACGTGAACTCGGGCTCGATCACCGTGATCGACGACTTGCCGACGGGCCTCACCTTCGTGTCCGCCGACCATGGCGGCACAGCGTCGGGGCAGCGCGTCACGTGGACGATCGCCAACCTGGTGCCGGCACAGATCGTCACCTTGCGGCTGACGGCGAAGCTGACCAACACCAAGCAGACCTCGTACATCAACCGCGCCGAGATTTCGTCCGATGGGGCCGACCAATACGACGTGATGGCGGGCAATGTTCTGGTCGAGGACGTCGAGGACAAGGACTCGCTGGCGAACACCAACCTGTTGGACGATCAGATGGTGAACACCGACGACGTCACTCTCGATCACCTCACTGGTGACGAGGACGATCACGACGTCGCCGCGCTCACGCCGTCCGAGGTTTCCGCCGTGAACGCTTTGGCCGCAACGGGCTCCAGCCTGTCGCTGGTGGGTTGGGCAGTGTGGTTGCTGGCGGCCGGGTCGGTGGCTCTCGGAGCAAGTCGCCGTCGCGTCGGTCGAGGTCAGCCCGACGTCGCCGGCTGACTGGCAGCGCCCACGATTGCTGCCCACACGTCGGCAACCTGGGCGACGTCCACCACCGATTGCTCGGGTGGTGCCGTGATCGTCTGCGGCCCTCGTTCCAGCACATCGAAGATCACCGGCGCATTGCCTGCCTCGTTGACGCCCTCGAAGCGCAGCATGTTCCCGTCGGCGTCCAGCCAGAACACCGAGCGTTCCCCGAACCGCAGCACCTGCACCTTGACGCCGCGCAGCTCGTCGTCACGAAGGTAGGCCGACCCGGCCTCCTGCTGCACCAGCAGCGGGTTGTCCGGTTGTGTGCCCGCCAACCCCGCAATGATGCCGATCAGCTGGTCGAGGCGCCGATTCAGGTCGGGTGGGCGTAGGACGTAGTCGACACCGGGGCCGGCAACCGCGACCAGCACCCCCATGTCCGAGCGCCGCTCGAGCATGGCCTGCTCGTTCCAGTACACCTCCACCACGTTGGCTTCGCTGCCCGCACCAACCACCAGGGCATGCCCCATGTGGTGCTCCCAGTCGACGACACCGCTGAGCTGGATGGTGCCGCCACCAGGGAGGTCGGACGGCGTGGACATCTGGAACACCGCACCGCCGTCGGCAAGGTTGTCGGACAGTGCCGTGGCGATGTCGGTGGCTTGCTCCAGCGTCAGCGGTGCTGTCGTGGGCGAGCTGTCCCCGTCGTCGCTGCACGCGGCCAGCAGCGCCAACCCGGTGAGGGCCAGACAACGCAGGACGTGGCGACGGTGCACGATCAGCCGACGCGGCGCAGGGTGTTCTTGTCGGTGTGCGCGAACAGTTCCGGGAACTCCTTCATGCGCAGCATGGTGGACTCGGCGTAACCCCAGTTCCCGTCGCCCAAGGTGATGGTGACCTCGTAGCTGACGCTGCTGGCGTTGGCGGTGAGGTACTGGTTCTCGGCGATCTTGTACTGCGGGTGATCGATGGCTGCTTTCAACGTGAAGCTGGTGGCGTCGGCAGCGGCAATGCCACCGGCCAGCACGGTGATGCCTCGCGGCACCACGAACCCGCGCAGCACTTCGCCGGTGGCGGGGTCGTAGAGCCAGTACCCGACCTCGGTGTGGAACGGATCGTTCTCGTTTTCGCGCCACATCGCGGTCTTGTAGTCCAGACCCCACAGTTGCTGACGACCGTTGGCCACCGGCCCGAACGGCTTCATCGTCAGCTTCTCCGTGTACGGCGTGCCCAGCACCTTGCCCTGGCTGTGGGAGAAGGCCGAGTCCAGCCCGCCTTCGCCTTCCCACTCACCGATCAATCCGGCCAGAGGACCCCACTCGCTGCTCATAGGTGCTGCCTTTCTCGACGGCTGCGTCGCGTGACGACGCCCGAGGCGACTCTATCTGCGCGCTCTGTCAGGCGCGGCTGAGCTCGACGAAGGTGGTGCCGGGAAGCAGCAGGATGGGTGTCCCGTCGTCGGCCGTGAACGTCCACGGGTCCGTGTCGTTGATGCGTGTCCAGGTCCCGGTGCGCATCATCCCGCCGGAATGGATCACCACGCGTCCGGTGCCGACCGTGACGGGCACCTTCGAGCGCCCGTCCGCCGGGCTGGCGATGTGTTCGCAGGACACGATGACGACGTTGGTGCTGGTGAGGGCCACCCCGCCCGCGGTGGTGTGCACCGCTCCGTCCTGGTACCGCACGTAGTAGCCCTGCGCGGGGTCCCACTCCCAATGCACCTTCACGCCCAGCATGTCGACGTCGAAGGCGGGTGTCGGCGTGCCGGTGCCCAGGGTGCCTTCCGGTGCGAACTCCCACAGTGGTCGCGCCGGGCCGGCGTCGCCGGTCTTGTTCCGCGCGCAGTAGAGGTCGAGCACCAGGTTGTGCGGCTTGGCCTTGGTGGACGAGCGGTAGTAGCACTTCACCTTCAGCGCGCTGAGGTTCACCAACCGTCCAGCCGCCGCGGCGGACTCGACCCACTTGGTGACGTTCTTGTTGCCGCCGCTCCAGGCGAGGGCGGGGCGATTCATGCCGGACAACAAGTACAGGTCACCCGTGCGCGCGCTGCGCACTGGCCCCACTTGTGCCGGCATGCGTGACTGGAACAAAGCGATGAAGCGGGTGATGCCTTCGACGTTCTCCTCGAAGATCACGTCCGCCCCGTCGAGGCCCCATTGGCCGCGAGCAGCGCGGGTGTTGTCGATCTTCACCGCCACGATCGGCAGCACCGCGGTCGCGTCGTCGACGGCCAGACCGGTGAGCGCTGCCACACCGGTGACGCCGGGGAGCGGTTGGTAGGGCGGCCACGACACGGACGGACCCTGAGGATCGGTGGCCGCCGGAGGTGGTGCGACCGGGACGGTGGTCGTCGTAGTGGTGGAAGTGGTGGAAGTGGTGGACGGGAAGGTCATCACCGGTGGCCGATGGTCGACGGGCGGCGCAGTGGGTGGAGCGACGGTGGTGGCATGCAGCGCATCGCGCTCCTCGGAGGTGCACGACGTCAGTAGGACGGCGAGCACGAGGAGGGAGCGGCGAACGCGGGCCATGCGTGCGCGAGTGTACGAACGGCACCGCTGCTGCGGCGGGCATGCAAGACTTCTGGCATGACGGATGGCTCGTTCAACCCACCCAGCGGCGGCAGCACTCCACCCCCGCCCCCACCCCCTGCCGCGCCCGGATATCCGAGTGCTCCGGGGTATTCGCCGGCTTACCTGCCGATGACGCCGGCACCGAAGAAGGGCACCCCGAAGTGGGTCGTGCCGGTGGTGCTGATCGCGATTGTCGCCGCCATCGGTGGCCTCGTGCTGGCCACGCGTGGCAGCGACGACAAGACGGATCAGTCCGATGCAGTTCGCGACGGATTCATCGAAGGGTGCGTCGAAAGCCTCGAGCGCCCGACGTGCGAGTGCTGGTGGGACCAACTGATGCAGCGGTTCAGCACCGAGGAACTGGTCAAGCTGAGTCTCGACGAGACCTCCGACCCCGTGAGCGATCAGAAGCTCCAAGACGCGCTGACCGCCTGCCTCTGACCGTCAGCTGAGCGCCGCGGCCAGCTTGGGCAATGCCTCGGCGACATCGGCGACGATGCCGAAGTGGGCCAACCGGAAGATCACGGCCTCCGGGTCGCGGTTGATGGCGACGATCGTGGTCGAGTCCTGCATGCCGACCGCGTGTTGCAGCGCGCCCGAGATGCCGCACGCGAAGTACAACCGCGGCCGCACAGTGATGCCGGTCTGCCCGATCTGCTGGCTCCGTTCTGCGAGGCCGGCCTCGACCGCGCCGCGAGACGCGGCGACCCGGCCGCCGATCGCTGCGGCCAAATCGTCGACAAGATGCCAACTCTCGGCGCTGCAACCAGCACCGCCGGCGATGATCACGTCGGCGTCGGCCAGGCTGACGTCGGCCGCGCTGGTGTGACGGGCGACCACCGTCACCCGTTCGTCCTCGGGCCGCAGCTCCACCGGCAGTTCCTGCACGCGCAGCCGTCGCGGTGAGGGCTGCACGGGGAACACGCCAGGGCGCACCGTCGCCATCTGCGGGCGAGCAGTCGGGCACAGGCAGGTGGCCAGCACCCCGCCGGCCATGGCGGGGCGCACCATGTGCAACAGCCGCTCGTGGGTGACCCCCTGGCGGGTCCAGTCGCCCACGATCAGGTCGGTGCAGTCCGCGGCCAGTCCGGTGTGCAGCATGCTGGCCACACGCGGTGCCAGGTCGCGGCCACAGGTGGTGGCGGAGAACAACACGACCTCCGGCTGCAACGCGGTAGCGGCGTCGGCCAACACACGCGCCCACGGCTCGCACCGGTAGGGCGTGAGGCGCGCGTCGGTGGCGACGTACACGATGTCGGCTCCGTGACGTGCGGCCTCCGCGGCGGTCTCGCCCGCGTCGGCGGTCAACAGGATCGCAGCGACACCGTTGGCCAGCTCGGGTGCCAGTTCGGCGGCCTTGCCCAGCAACTCGCGGCTGGCGCGAGTGAGGGTGCCCTCCGCCGTCTCGCACACCACCCACACCCCAGGCGCACCGACGAACGCCGCGCGCTCTTCGCGTGTGTTCGGCAACTCGGCGGGCGTGTCCGTCTCTCGCGGGGCGAAGGCACCGCGTGCGATCAACTCGCGCGCCAAGTCGTCGTAGCCGAAGCCATCACCGACGAAGCGGCAGCCGCGGTCGGGCAGCGGTGCCGGGGTCATGTGCGCCACCTTGGTGGGCGAGGCGGCGAGGCCGACCTGGTCGGCGTCGAGGCCCACCTCGGCCGCGGTCAGTTGCTCCACCGTTGCGTTGGTGGCACGGCGGCGCTGGATCATCGTCGGGTAGCGCGGGGCGAAGCCGGTCTCGCCGACGGTCAGCACGGCGGGCAACGGCAGGCACAGTTCCTCGTACCCACCTTCCACGATCCGACGCACGGCCACGCTGGTGCCGTCGAGGTGCGCGGCCTCACAGCCGGTGGCCTGCGGCCAGTCCAGCCGCTGTGCGACGGAGGGGCCCACCTGGCCGGTCTCACCGTCCAACGCGGAGGTGCCGCACACCACCAGATCGGCGCCACCCAAGTGGCGGATCGCGGCTGCCAGCGCGTTGGCGGTGGCCCAGGTGTCGCTGCCGGCGAAGGCGTGGTCGCACAGCAGCACGGCCCGCGACGCACCACCGGCGATCGCGTCGCGCAGCGCATGCTCGGCAGCAGCCGGGCCCATCGACAGCGCGATCACCTCGTCCGCCAGTTGCACGGCAGCCTCCAGCGCGTGCAGGTCGGTGGGGTTGGTGATCGGCGGCGCGGCACTGCGGTCGATGGTGCCGTCGGGATGGACACCTACGCTGCCCAGGCGTAGGTCGGGAACCTGCTTGATCAACACGATCGCACGCATCGCGATCACCTTCTGCCGACAGTGTGCGCCTCGGCCGCTCGTCCGGCCAGATGCGTCCGGCCCGATTCGCGCCCCTCCTGGCGCAGTACGGTCGCGCCCATGTACGACATCCTGGTGCGTGGTGGCGAAGTGGTGGACGGCAGCGGTCGTCCGCGGGTGAAGGCCGACGTGGGCATCGTCGGCGAACGCATCGCTGCGATCGGCGACCTGTCCGGCGCGGAGGCCACACGGGTGATCGACGCGTCCGGTCGTGTCATCACACCCGGGTTCATCGACGTGCACACGCACATCGATGCGCAGGTGTTCTGGGACTCGACGGTGTCGCCGTCACCGCTGCACGGCGTCACCACCGTGATCGCCGGCAACTGCGGGTTCAGCGTGCAGCCGCTGTCCAACGACCCCGCCGACGGCGACTACCTGATCCGCATGCTCAGCCGGGTGGAGGGCATGCCGCTTGCTTCGCTGCTGGAAGGCGCACCGTGGGACTGGGTGAGCACCGCCGACTACCTCGATGCGTTGGAGCACCGCCTGTCGGTCAACGCCGCGTTCAAGGTCGGGCACTCTGCGCTGCGCCGCGTGGTGATGGGTGCGGCGTGCACGCAGCGCACCGCGACACCCGAGGAGGTGCAGCAGATGTGCGACCTGTTGCGCGCCGGTATCCAGGCCGGTGCCATCGGGTTCTCGTCGTCGTGGAGCACCACCCACAACGACACCGAGCAGAACATGGTGCCCAGTCGGTACGCCGACCGCGACGAGATGATCGCCCTGTGCTCCGTGCTGGCCGATTTCCCCGGCACGTCACTGGAGTTCATCCCGTGCATCGGCCCCTTCGGTCAGGCCGAGGTGGACCTGATGGCCGACATGTCGCTGGCCGCGAAGGCGCCGCTGAACTGGAACGTGCTGCCGGTCAACGAGCGCAACCGCGAGTTCGTGGAGGGCAAGCTGGCGGCCAGCGACGCGGCCGCGGCTCGTGGTGCCAAGGTGGTGGGCCTCACCGCCCCGATGGCGTTGGACTTCCGGCTCAGCTTCTCGCACGGCTTCCTGTTGGATGCCGTGCCCGGGTGGGAGGCACCGATGCTGCTGCCGCACGAGGAGAAGAAGGCGCTGCTGGCCGACCCCGAGCGCCGCAAGGCACTGGGCGACCTGGCGGCCAAGGAACACATGATGCGCCACTTCACCCACTGGTCGCAGATGATCATCTTCTACACCGTGGCCCCCGAGAACGCGGGCTACGTGGGCCGGCGCATCGGCGAGATCGCGGACGAGTTGGGCAAGACCCCGTGGGACACCATCTGCGACATCTCACTCGCCGACGACCTGCGCACCTCGTTCGGTCACCCCAGCGTCGACGAGCCCGACGCCACCTGGCAGGCGCGCGTGGACGTGTGGCGCGACCCGCGTGCCATCATCGGCGCCAGCGACGCCGGTGCCCACCTCGACATGTTCTTCAGCGCCGACTACGCGACTCGCCTGCTCGGCGAAGCCGTGGTGAAGCGCAAGCTGCTGCCGCTGGAGGAAGCCGTCCACTACATCACCCAGGTTCCCGCCGAGCTGTACCAACTGCGCGACCGCGGTCGGGTCCGTGAGGGTGCCTTCGCAGACCTGGTGGTGCTGGACGAGCACACCGTGTCCAGCAACCCGATGGACATGCGTGCCGATCTGCCTGGTGGCGCCGCTCGCCTCTACGCGGAGGCGAACGGCATCGACCATGTTCTGTGCAACGGTCGCGAGATCGTCAGCCACGGTGTGTTCACGGACGAACGCCCGGGCACCATCCTGCGCACGGGTGTGCACACCGGCTGACCGGGCACTCGTCGGTCGCGGTCAGCCCCACCCCAGGTGCGAGTGCCTGGCGACCATCCGAGTGGCACCGGCTCGCCCGAGTGGCTGCTGACACCCAGGGTGTCACCACCCACTCGGATGGCGCCGAAACAAGAGAGCGGGTGACGGGAATCGAACCCGCGTTCTCAGCTTGGGAA
>CAZREK010000014.1:0-16918 GCA_964598965.1 uncultured Bifidobacterium sp.
CGATCGCCGACAGCGCGGTGGTGACCATGTGGTTGCGGAAGGCACGCTGCAGGTGCGGCGGGTAGTCGCGCAGGTAGGCCAGCAGTTCGTCGTCGGTGGCAGTAGCCAGGTTCGGTTGCCGCGACTCCCACGCCTCGACCGTGGCGCGACTGTCCGCCACCACCCACGGCAGCTCCTTCTGCGCCAGGCCCTTCAGCACGGTGCGCAGGATCTTGATCGTGTTCAGCGGGCGGTTGTCGCCCTTGTGCGGCTGGTACGGCGGCGGGTTGCCCTCACCGAAGAAGGCGACGTCGATCGCCTCGGGCGACGAGCCCGGCGCGCGCACGCCCATCATCCGCAGGTACGACAGGTTGAGGTACGCGTACCCGCCGTAGAGACCGATGATCACCGGGTCGGTGGTGGCGAAGTCGCGGTCGTCGAGGATGCCGAGCATCTTGTAGGCCTCGCGCCAGCCCGCCTCGGCGGGGATCACCCCCAGCCCATAGGTCAGCGGTGTGAGCACCTCCGGGAAGACTTCCCCGACATTGCCCCGCGTGTTGATCGGCCACCTCGGGTCGACCCGACCCTCGACCATCCAGTGTGTTCCCCCAGCCATGCGGCGAAGCATTGCACATGCAGGCGGCGCTAGATTCTCCGGACGAAGGAAGTCACGACGGGGGTCGAAATGCGGTCGAAGGTCATCTCCACGGTCATGTTCGCGGCGGCAGCCATGGTCGCCCCGGCGACCGCACACGCGGCGGGCAGCGGTGGCCTTGTCAGCATCAGCAGCACATGGCAGCCCGGCGCCACCATCGAGGTCGAACTCGACTGCGTGGCCAACGGCGGCGACATGTTCGGTCTGAGCCTCCAGCTGGACGGCAACACGGTCGACCACCACTTCGCGTATTCGGGCACGAATCTCACGATGACGATTCCGGCCGACGTCCCGATGGGCGCCGGGCTCGTCCTGGCAGGCGCGTGCTCGAACACGCACCCCAGCAATGTCGTGATCCAGAGCTACGGCCCGGTGTACATCGTCGTCGGGCAGGGCATTGTCGACGCATTGCCGTCCTTCGGCCGCTCCAGCACCGACCTCACCTTGGTCGCCACCGCACTGGTGGCCGCCGGCATGGCGCTCGTGCTGGTGCCGCGCCGCCGCACCGCCTGACAAGTCAGCGCATCACGACAACGGCTTCGCGAGGCGCAGCTTGCGCACGTCGGCCGGCGCGGCCAGGGCCTTCATCGCCAACTCGTAATCGGGCAGCGAGTACACGTCGCCGTCGTCGTTGATCATCAAGAAGCGGTCCAGCTTGGCCAAGAACGTGCGGTCGTGGCTGACCGCCACCACCGTGCCCTGGAAGCCGTCGAGCGCGCGCTCCAATGCCTCGGACGACTCGATGTCCAGGTTGTCGGTGGGCTCGTCGAGCAGCAGAACGTTGTGCCCTTCCAGCTCGAGGCACAGGATCTCCAGCCGCGCCTTCTGACCGCCCGACAGCGTGTCGAAGTTCTGCTTCGCCTGGTTGGCCAGGCCGTAGCGGGCCAGCGCCTTCATCGACTTCTCGTCGTCGAACACGCGCTCGCGCACGATCTCGAAGCACTGCCGGCCGATGAAGTCGGGCCGGTCGTTGATCTGCGTGAACGTGCCGATGCTGGTACGCGGCCCGTAACCCACCGCGCCCTCGGTGGGCGGGCGGGTGCCTGCCAGCGCGCGCATGAGGTGGCTCTTGCCCGTGCCGTTGGGGCCGATGAGGCCGACGCGTTCGCCGAAGTGCACCTCGTCGCTAAACGGCATGAACAGGTCGTTCACCGTCACGTCGTTGAGCACGATCACCCGACGCGCGCTGTCCGCGCCGCGCAGGTTGACGTAGATGTTCTGGTCGGGCACCGGCGGTGGGGGCGGGCCGGCGGCGACGAACTTCTCCCACCGCGTCTCGGCCGCGTTGGCCTTGGTCGCGTTCTTGAAGTTCTGCGCGGCGCGCTGCTTCATGATCTTCATGTGCTGGAAGAGGCGGCGCTCCTCGTCCTCCCAGCGCTTCAGCGCGTCGCCCAACAACTCCTGCCGCTTGGCCCGCGCCTCGGGGAACGTCGCGTACGAACCGCCGTGCACCCAGCAGCCCGCGCCCTCGATGACCACGATCTTGGTGGACACACGCTCCAGCAGGGTGCGGTCGTGGCTGACCATCAGGATCGTGCTCTTGCACGCCTTGATCTGGTCCTCCAGCCACACGCGGGTGGGAATGTCGAGGTAGTTGTCGGGCTCGTCGAGCAACAAGATGTCGGCGCCCGACGTCAGCAGCAGGTCCAGCACCAGCCGCTTGCGTTCACCGCCGGACAGCTCGCCCACCTTGCGGGTGTAGAAGTCGTCGACGTCGGTCTTCACGCTGCGCTTCGCCGCGGCCGCCCACTGCGACTCGAGTTCGTACCCGCCCAGGTCGCCCCAGTGGGTCAGCGCTTCCGCATACTTGGTGCCGTCGTCCTCGCCCGAGTACATCGCGTTCTCGGCGATCACCAGCGCGCGGCCGGCCTCCCGCAGCGCGGTGGGCGCGACCTCGATGAGCATCTCCCGCAACGTGTCGTCGGGGCGGCTCATGCCCACGTCCTGCGTCATACGCAGCATTGTTCCGCCGAGTGCGAACTCGCCCTCGTCGGCATCGAGTTCGCCGGACAGGATGCGCAGGATCGTGCTCTTGCCCACGCCGTTGGCGCCGACGATCGCCGCGTGCTCGCCCGGCGACACGGTGAAGCTGACGTCGAAGAACAACGAGTCGGCCCCCGGTGGTGCGTACTCGAGTTCGGACACGACGATGCTGCTCACGGCCGACCATCCTGCCGTGCGCGGGCCGTTCCCCCACCCACCATTTCCGCGCAGCCATGTCAGGGGCAGCGATGGTACGCCCGGTCAGGCGAGGCGACCGCGCTCCAGGTGCACCACCCGCGTCGCCACTCGCAGCAGCAGCGGGTCGTGTCCGGCCAGCACACACGCCGCGCCGCGGGACACCACCGCCGCGATCGCGCGCAGCACGACCTCGGCATGGCCGGAGTCCTGATGACTGGTGGGTTCGTCGGCGATGATCACCGCCGGCCCGCAGATCAAGGCACGCGCGACAGCGACGCGCTGCTGTTGCCCCAGCGAGGTCTCGCCCACCAACCGGTCGGCCAGATGGTCGACGCCCACCAGTTGCAGTGCGGCCGACACGCGAGGCGCCACCTGCGCGGGTCGCGCCGCGCCACCGGCCAGCAAAGGCAGGGCCACGTTCTCCGACGCGGTCAACTCGGGCAACAAGCCCAACGACTGCGGCACCACCGCCACCGACTGCCAACCGGGCATCTCGCCACCACCGGGCCACGACACCTGGCCCTCGTCGGGCTGCTGGAAGCCGGTCAGCATCTGCAGCAGCGTCGTCTTGCCCGAACCGGAAGGGCCGGTGATCAGCACGATCTCACCGGCCCCGATCTCCAGGTCCACACCGTCGACGGGCGTGATCCGCTCGTCACCGGAGCGGAACCACTTGCGCAGACCCTCGGCACGCAGGACGGCACTCATGAGACTCGCCGTCCCATCTCCAAGCGCACAACCTCGCCCGCGGCGGCGATCAGGTCGTGGTCGTGGCTCGCCACCACCACCGCCTGGCCATCGGCCACTGCCCGCCCGAGCGCATCGATCACCTCGTGCGCGTGGTGGCGGTCCAGTTCCGCGGTGGGCTCGTCGGCGAACAACACCAACGGCGCGACGGCAGCGGCCATCGCGATCGCCAGCCGTTGCTGCTCGCCGCCGGACAGGTGCGCGGGCCGCGCGGCAGCACGCGCCGCGAGGCCGAACTGGGCGAGCACATCTTCCGTTCGGCGTGCGCCGCGTCCACGGCCTTGCATCGCGAACTCGACCTGCTCGTGCGCACGTAGGTCGTCCACTAGGTTGGTAATCGGCCGCTGGTGCACGTACGCCAACTGCGAGCGGCGCAGGCGTCGACGCGCCCGATCGCTCAGCGCCAACGCGTCGCGATCACCGATCGTCAACGAACCGGTGGTCGGCCGGTCCAGCAGGCCGAGCACGCGCAACAGGCTGCTCTTCCCGCTGCCGGACGGGCCGGCGAGCACCACGAACGACCCGCGGTGGACATCCACCGACACATCGGTGACCGCGGCGACCGGGCCGTCCGCGGCGCGATAGGTGACGCCGATGGAGCGCGCCGACAACAACAACGGTTCAGGTGCCATCGCGCAACACCTCCGCGACGTCCACGCGCGCACCGATCGCCTGCGCGGCCGCGCTGCCCAGCAGCACGACCGTCACCCCGATCGCGACGACGGCGCCGAGCGCCCACCACGGCACGACCATCAGCGGGTGCGGCGGCAAGGTGGGCAAGGGGTCGACATGCGGACTGACGATGCGCACGCACGCCAACGCCAGGCTGGTACCCAGCAGCACGACACCAACCATCATCGAGCCGACCTCGGCCACCAGCGCCCACCAGTGACGGCGGTGGGTGAAGCCCATCCGCCGCAGGAAGGCGAACCCCAACGCCTGCTGTCGCTGGCGGACAGCCAAGTGCAGCATCAGCGCGGCGACGACGAGTCCACCGACGAACACACCGAGCGCCTTCACGAAGTCGAACGACCAGGCCGCGAACTTCAGCACGGAGGAGTCGACCGCATCCTGCCGGCTGATCGACAGCATCGGTTGCGCGCCGATGTCCTGCAGCTGGCCGCGCCACTCGCCGTAGCGCCCCTTGGCGAACACGAAGTGGAAGAAGTTGATCGGCCCTTCCTTCGCCGCCGCAAGGGGCAGCACCAAGGTGGGGCGCTCCGAGGCCGCACCAGGGAACGCTTCCGCCGTGCCGACCACGCGCACCGCCCAAGGTTCGCCTGGACTGTGCGGGTTGCTCACCTCACCCACGGCAGGGGCAGCGCCCACCAACAGCGCCGGCGTCGCGCCATCCACCCCCTCCGGTGCGGACAACAGTGACAGCAGTTCGCCCAATGATTGATCCGCAAATGCGTCGTCCCAGAACGCGGCCTGGGCGAACGAAGCAGGGTCGACCGCGATCAGGTCCACCGGTTGCCCGGCGTACTCCATCTCACTGCGCTCCCACACCTCGGTCGCTCCGCTCACATCGGCGGGCATGTCGCCGGCGATCAGCACGCGAATGTCGCTGCCCACGTACACCGCGCTCTTGGCGACACCCGTGCGTGCCAGCGACGAGTTCATCGCCAGACCGAACACGGACACGCCCAGCGCGAGGGTGCCCGCGCCGAGGATTGCGGTGCCTGCCTTGGAGGCGAACTGCAAGCGTCGCAACGCGAGCCTCCGCGAGAGGTGGCGCGGCAGCGACCCTGACCCACGGCGATTGGTCAGCAGCCACCACAAGCGCGCCGTCAGCGCAGCGCCCAGTGCCAGCACCGCCAGTGGCAGCACCAACACTGCGGCACTGGTGTCCACGACGTGCTTGCCTTCGACTGGTACCAGCGCCTCCGTGCCGATCGATCGGGCTGCCCACCACGCGGTGCCGGCAAGACCGATCTCCCACGGCACGAACCGCAGCCAGCGACGGCGACCCGAGACCGCGTAGCGCAGCAACCCGCGGGTGACGAAGGCAGCAGTTCCCATCACCAACATCAGGCTGACCACCAGCGCGGCGCCAGCCACCAGCAGCGCAGTGTTGAAGGCCCCCGGTTCGACCTCGCCAGCCGGGGCCCACACGGAGATGGAGGAACGGGCGAGGTACGCCCCGCCCAACGCACCAACCGTCACCGCCAGGCCGGTCTCCATCGCCGCCTTGGCACCGATCGACCAGTGCGACACACCGATCGTCGCCAAGGCCACACACGTGTTGTGACGCGCGCGCACCCACAACAACCCCAGCACTGCCGCCAGCGCCAGCGCACAGACCGCCGCCAGAGCAGCCACGGGCAACGTGGTGTCGGACACCGCCGACCGCACCGTCCGCGCGCGTGACTCGAGCCGATCGATGCCGGTGATCACCCGCGACCCGGGTTCGATGGTCGCCAACCGGTCACGGACACCTTGCGCGCCCACGGCGTCGACCTTTGCGTCGTGCACCGTGCGAGGAGGCTGGGCGAACTCTGCGAGATAGCGCGAGTAGTACAAGCTGTCGCGCAGTTGATCCGCGTCGAACGTGGACTTCTCCACGATCGCCATCGGTGGTGGGAACACCTCGCCGAACATGTTGCGCGGCAGGATCGCGTCGTTCGCCGCGCACCAGAAGTCGTCCAACGGCTTGGCGGTGAGATCGCGAAACACGGCAGCGACGGTCAGGGTGGCGTCAGTGCCGCTCCGCGTGTGGACCACCACGTCGTCGCCCGGCCCCACGGCCAGCTCGGTCGCCAGCGTGTCCGGCAGCCACACGTCGCCGTCCACTTCCTCGGACACGAACTCGACGTGGTCGCGCCAGCCGTCGCGCACGAGGAACCCGATCTGGCCCTTCGCGCTGTCGGACGACACCCGAGTGGGCGAGTAGCTGGCCTCCACGTGCACAGGAGTCGCCATCGCCGGATCGCCCGCGACGGCGTTGGTCAGCGTGTCCAGCGCCATCGCGTCGTCGAAGTATTGGTAGTGGCCGTTCACCAGGATCGCCGCCGGCACGGTCATCGTGACCGCCGTCGAGGCCGGGCACGTGTCGGCGTACTGCACCTGCACCGCGCCGGCCCCCACCGACGAAACGAACAGCACCGGCGCCGCGGACACCAGCCCGACGACCACACCCGTGGCGCCCGAGGCCACCAGCAGACCCGGCCGCTGCCAGAGGCCCCTCCACGCCCGCCGCCACGGTGTGGTCAGCGGCAAGGGCAAGTGCATGGCGGGAATGCTGGCACACGCCACTCGGCGAGCGGTGGCGTATGGTCGACTCATGACCAGTACTGCCAGTGCCACCCTCGTGATCGCCCGTCCGCCCGCAGAGGTGTGGGCCGCGATCGCCGACGTCACCCAGATGGGCCGCTGGAGCCCGGAGTGCATCGCCGGGCGGTGGGTGGCCCCGGCCACCGGCCCGTCCGTCGGCGCCAAGTTCGAGGGCGACAACGAGGCCAGAGTCGGCAAGCGCGTCGTCAAGCGCTGGACCACCACGTCCACCGTCACCGCCTGCGAGCCGGGTGTCGTTTTCGAGTTCGACACCGAGGACTACACCGTGTGGCGCTACGAGTTCGCTGCCGAGGGTGACGGCACCAGCGTCACCGAGTCGTTCCGATACACCCCCAAGGGCGTGCGCGGCTTCGTGTACGAGTACGTCCTCGCACGCAAGCGGATGATGCGTAAGGGCATGGAGGCCACCCTGCGGCGGGTCAAGCAGGGTCTGGAGTCAGCGAGCTGAGCTCGCCCGCGGACAACGGCCGGGTGCTGCCGGCCACGAGCACGCCGACACCCAACAGACCCGCGGTCACCGTGAGCGCGCGCAGCACACCCACGTGGTTACCGACGACGCCGATGACGGTCGGCCCGGCGAGGAACGCGGTGTAACCGATCGTGGCCACCACACTGACGCGCGCCGCAGCGTGACGTGGTTCATCGCCCGCGGCGCTCATCCCGATCGGGAACCCGAGCGCCACACCGAGACCCCACAACACCGCACCGCAGCCGGCCACCACGAGGTTGGCGCCGTACACCACGGTCAACAGACCTGCCAGCGCCACCGCAGCGCCGGCCCGCATCATCGGCACGCGGCCGTAGCGATCGATCGCCGCCGGCCCGTACCACCGGCACACCGTCATGCCGCAGACGAACACCACGTACGCCAACGAACCGACGGTCCCACTGGCGCCGTAGCCGTCCACCGCCGCCACCCCCAGCCAGTCGTTGGCCGTTCCTTCCGCGAAGGCCATGGTCATCACGAACACCCCGATCAGTAGGGTGCGCGGCTCACGCCACGCTGCCAGCGGGTGTCTGCGCTCGGCTGCTTCACCGTGGGGTTCCTCCACCGCCGGTAGGAAACTGCGGCTGGCCAACGGCACACCCACGGCCATCAGCACGGCGACCGTCACCATGTGCACGGTGACGTTGACGTGCGCGGCGTTCATTGCGGCGCCGATCACGCCACCCACCACCGTCCCCACGCTGAACCCGGCGTGGAAGCGAGGCAGCAGCGAGCGACCGGCACGTTGCTCGATCGCCGCGCCCTCGACGTTGGTGGCGACGTCCCACATGCCGTTCCCGAACCCGGCCAGCACCAAGCCGCCGATCACCGGCGCCAGGCCGATCTGCACACCGAGGCCCATCACCGCGATGCCGGCGGCGCACACCACCGACATGACGCGAATCGTGCGCTCCGCTCCGAGACGGTGCACCACGATGCCGGCCAATGGAAGTGACACGAGCGAACCGATCGCCACCCCGAGAATCGCGAACCCGAGCGCCTTGGGCGTGAGATCCAGTTCGTCCCTCACCTGCGGAATACGCGACGCCCAGCTGGAGGCACCCACCCCCATGCCGACGAAAACGGCGAACACGGCGCGCATCGCACGCCGTGTCGCTGCTTGATCGTGTGGATCGTCGGCAGGTTGCACCCGCCGGAGGGTACCCGTCAGGGCTTGGTGGAGACGGTGACTCCTGCCGAGCCGCTGACCACCAGACTGCCCCCGGCCTCCACGACCTGCCCCTGCAGGTTCTGCAGGTCGGCCATGGCCTGGTCGCGCATCGCCTGGCACTCCTCGGGGGTGCCGTCGCGTGCCTCGCCGACTGCACCGTCGATGCTCACGACGCCGGCTGTACCGTTCGCACTTGCCTGCACGGTGACCACACCCTGCGTGGCACCCAGCGGCAGGCTGCCGGCGACGTCGGTGATCGAGACCTCCGGCAGATCACCGCTGGCGCTGGTGATCACACCCGTGCTGCCGATCACACCCGAACCGGAGATCACAGCCTCAGCCTTCGCGTCGTTGTCGGTGGGGATTCCCGCCGGCACGAGGCCGACGACATCTTCGCCGGTGAACGTGCACGCGATGGAGTTGCCGTCGGCGTCGATGTTCACCATGGTCAACGTGTCAGCCGGCTGGCTGCTGCCGTCGTCGGCCATGGCGTTCTGGGTGATCACTGCGCCAGCACCGATCGCCGCGCCGGCCATCAACATCGCTGCTGCTCCGAACAATGTGTTGCGCTTCATCACGCTTCCTCTCTGTCGGCCCCGCCGATCGGGGCTTCTGGCGGCATGATCCGCAGTCCTGACTGAATGGAACCACGACCGAACCTGAAACGGGACTGAACTGGCCGTCGAGCGGGCCCCACCCGCGCTCGTTACGGTGACACCGTGCGCGTGCTGGTGATCGAGGACGACGAGGCGATCCGCAGTGTCGTGGAACGCGGCCTGCGCGCCGAAGGGTTCGACGTGGACTCCTGCGCCGACGGCGGCGAAGGCTTGTGGAAGGCCATCGACGGCGGCTACCAGGCAATCGTGCTGGACCTACTGCTGCCGGGGATGAACGGCTACACGGTGTGTACCCGCCTGCGCGAGGAAGGTAACAACACCCCGATCCTGGTGCTGACTGCGAAGTCGGGCGAATACGACCAGATCGACCTGCTGGATTCGGGCGCCGACGACTTCCTCACCAAGCCGGCCAGCATCGCCGTCATCGCCGCCCGCCTCCGGGTGCTCATGCGCCGCAACTCCTCGTTGGCCAGCAACGTCATCGAGCGCGCCGACCTGCGCTACGACCTCGGCACTCGCGAGTGCGTCGCGGCCGGCACACCGGTGACCCTCACCAGCCGCGAGGACCAACTGCTGCGGCGCCTGCTGCTGGCCAACGGCGCCTGCGTGACCCGCCAGGAACTGCTGGACGACGTGTGGGGCCCAGACGCCGGAGTCGACGCCAGCAACCTCGACATCTACCTGCGCCGCCTGCGCGAGAAGCTCGCACCGGTCGCGATCGAGAACGTGCGCGGCCTCGGCTACCGGATCGGAGCGCGATGAGGAACCCGTTGGTCGGTGTCCGCGGCCGAGTGACCTTCACGGTGCTCGCCGTGACGGCCGCGTTGTACTCGCTGCTCGGCACCATCGGATTCGTGGCGATCGCCGACAGCGGGCGCACTGCCATCCGCGAACGCATCGGCGAGGTGCTGGACCAACTGGAGACCGCCGTCCTGTCCGGCAGCGGCACGGTGACCCTCTCCACCCCCGACGGTGTCGATGCGGTGCTGGTCAGCCCGGACGGCGTGCCGCCGGTTTCCCCTGGCTCGTTGCAGGTCACCCGCGAGATCGAGGTCGACGGTACCCACGTGGTGCTGGTGGGAACCAGCTCGCAGGCGCGCCTCACGGACAGTTTGCGCTCGTTGTACCGAGGGCTGTGGATCGCGATTCCGCTCGCCAGCATCGTCAGCGCGCTGATGGCCGGCATGGCCACCCGCCGCGCGCTGCGACCCGTCGGCGCGATCACCGACCTGGCGGGCACCATCGGGGCGACGATGGACGGTGCACGAGTTCCCGTGCCCGACACGGGCGACGAGATCGAGCGGCTGGCAACGACCGTCAACCAGATGCTCGAACGCATCGAGGCCGGACGAACCGCTCAGCGCCAGTTCACCAGCGACGCGGCACACGAACTGCGCACCCCGCTGATGGCCTTGCAGGGCGAGCTGGAGCTGGCCCAGACCGGCGCCCAGACCGCCGACAAGGAATGGATCTCACGGTTGCAGTCGCTGTGTGCGCGGCTCAGCACTCGCATCGACGATCTGGTGCTGCTGTCCACGCTGGACGAGCAACGGCCGTTGCATCTCACCCCCGTGGACCTGATCGCGCTCGCCCGCGACGAAGCGAGCGCGATCGCCCCCGGCGCGACCGTGCGCGGTGCTGCCCCGGACGTGCACGCCGATGCAGCGCTGACCGCACGGGCTGTCGCCAACCTGCTGGCCAACGCCCGCCGCCACGCCCGCCAGCAGATCGAGGTCGTGGTGGAACGCGTCGCAGATCGCGTGTGGGTACACGTGGACGACGATGGCCCCGGCATCCGCGGCACGGCGAACGACGTGTTCGGACGCTTCACGCGGCTGGACGAGGCGCGCTCCACCGACCAGGGCGGATCCGGTCTTGGGCTGGCGATCGTCGCGTCGGTCGCAGCAGCGCACGGCGGCGGGGTGGACGCCGCGGTCAGCCCGCTGGGTGGCGCTCGTCTCTCGTTGTGGTTGCCCGCCTGAGCGGGTCGGTCACTCGAAGACCAGGCAGCCGTCGTCCAGGTTGGCCGCGGGCAGCGCGATCTTCTCTTCCCAGTAGTCCTGGGTGTGGCTCCACTCGGGCTTGTCCAGGCGCTTGGGCATCAGGTGCATCGACCGCTTCAAGTAGTTCGGGTTGAAGTTGTCGTCGCTGATCCAGTCCAACACCGGCAGGTTCTTGTCCTCGGGCCGCAGCTGCGGGGTCACCTGCTTGGCGCCCTTCGCGTCCATCAGCTTGAACAGGCGGCACGTGAGGTCGCCGATGAGGTCCACGCGCAGTGTCCAGCTGGCACGGAAGTAGCCGAACACCCACAGCAGGTTGGGCACGCCGGTGAACATCATCCCGCGGTAGGTGACCGTCTGCGCCAGGTCGAGCGGCTTGCCGTCGATGGTGAAGGCGATGTCGCCGAGGACCGACAAGTTGAAGCCGGTGGCGGTGATGATGATGTCGGCGTCGAGCTGCTCGCCACCCTTGGTGAGGATGCCGGTCTCGTTGAACGTCTCGACCTCGTCAGTGACCATGCTGGCCTTGCCCGCGCTGATGCCGGCGAACAGGTCGCCGTCGGGCACGAACGCAAGGCGCTGCTGCCACGGCCGGTAGCGCGGGGTGAAGTGTTTCTCCACCGGGTAACCCTCGGGCAGCAAGGCGCGCACGCCCTCGATGAGCGCTTCCTTGGCCAGCACCGGTTCGTCGACGGCCAGCTTGGTGAGCATGCCTTGGTCGTGAAGGATCTTGCGGCGCACGATCTCGTGCACCCACTCCTCGGGGATGTCGAGTTCGCGCAGCATGTCGGCGACTTCGTTGCGGTTGAGGCCCGGGTAGAAGTACGTGGGCGAACGCTGCAACACGGTGACATGCCCGGCCTCGCCGGCGATGGCCGGCACGACGGTGGCCGTCGTGGCACCGGAGCCGATGCACACGATCTGCTTGCCTTTGAGATCGATGTCCTCCGGCCACGTCTGCGGGTGCACGATCTGACCCTTGAACGTGTCCATGCCCGGGAAGTCGGGCGTGTAGCCCTCCGCATGGCGGTAGTAGCCCTGACACATCCACAAGAAGTTGGTGGTGAACGTCAACTCGTCGCCCGTCACCAAGTTGGTGGCGTGCACCGTCCACAGCTTGGTGCCGCTGTCCCACGATGCGTCGGAGATGCGATGGCGGTAGCGGATGTGGCGGTCGAGGTCGTTCTCCTCGATGACCTCGCCCATGTACTTCAGAATCTCGTCGGCCGTCGCGATGGGCGCGCTGGTCCAGGGCTTGAAGCGGTAGCCGAAGGTGTACAGGTCGCTGTCGCTGCGGACCCCGGGGTACTTGTGCATCAGCCAAGTGCCGCCGAAGCTCTCCAGGGCTTCGAGAATGACGTACGACCGTTCAGGGCATTGCTGCTGAAGGTGATAGGCCGCCCCGACACCGGAGATTCCCGCCCCCACGATCAGCACATCGAAGTGCTCGGTGCTCATGGGCGGAGACTACGACGGTGACCGCAGTCACGCGTAGTCGGAGGTACCGCCGGGCAGGCGGTCAGCGGGCGAATGCCTCGCGCAGCATGCCGGCGGCCAGGTTGTGCGCCTCGCCGGCCTCGGGCACCATCGCCCCGAGCGAGAAGAACAGGTGAATCTGACTGGGGAACGGGCGATGCACCACGGGCACACCGCATGCCTGCAGCCGAGCCGCGTACGCCTCGCCCTCGTCGCGCAGCGGGTCGTAGCCGGCGGTGATCACCAGCGCAGGCGCGACCCCGGCGACGACCTCGTCCGCAGCCAACAGCGGGGACAGGCGCGGGTCGGTGCGGTCGAGGCCACTGCCCTCCACGTAGTGCCCGTAGAACCAGCGCATCACATCGGCAGTGAGCAGGTAACCGTCGGCGTTCTCCGCCATCGAGGGGTACTCGCGGCTGCAGTCGGTGGCGGGAAACACCAACAGTTGGAAGGCGAGGCGGTCACCGAAGTGCTGTGCGGCCGCAGCGGACAACTGGCCGCCGGCGGACTCGCCGCCGACCGCGACTCGCGACGGGTCACCACCGAGTTCGCCCGCATGCTGCAGCACCCACTCGATGGCCGCGAGAGCGTCGTCGTACGCGGCCGGCGCCTTGTGCTCCGGGGCGAGGCGGTAGTCCAAGGAGACGACGATGCAGCCGGCCTTGGCGGCGAGGATCCGGCAGGTGCCCACCGTCTCGTCCGCGGCGCCGATCGTCCAGCCGCCACCGTGCATCCACACCAGCACGGGCAAGGGGCCGTCACCGTGAGGCGTGACGACGACTGCGGGCACCCCACCGATGGTGCGGTGCGCCACACCGGCGACCTCCGGGCCCTCGCCCGTCAGCAGCGCCAGGCCTGCGTACGCGGCGCGAGCGTCGGCCGGGGTCAGTGACGACATCGGCGGGCCCCCGACCGCGCGCAAGGCATCGAGCACACCGGCAGCAGAAGCATCAAGCGTCATGGCGCGCACCGTACTCGGCCCGCAACGGCGGCCTCGTACCGTCCGCCGCTAGCGTGCCACGGCATGAGGTTTGCGTCGGTGTCGGATCGTCTGGACGGCCTTGGGGCGAAGAAGTGGGCGGTCCACATCGAAGGCAAGAAGCGGGCGGGCCGGGGCCGCGAACTCATCTTCTTGTCCATCGGCGAGCCCGATCTGCCGCCGCCAGCAGCCGTGGTCGATCGCGCGATCGAGTCGCTGCGCGCCGGCCGCACCAAGTACTCGTCGGGACAGGGCGAGATGGGCGCCCTCAAGGCGGTCGCCGATCACCTCACGCGCCGCTCGGGTCTGCCGGTCGACCCGCACGACATCGTCTACTCCTCTGGCACACAGAACGCGCTGTACGCCACGATGGCCACGTTGGCGGAGCACGGCGACGAGGTGCTGGTGCCCGACCCCTACTACGCGACCTACGAAGGTGTCGTGGCCGCCACCGGGGCAACGTTCGTGCCCGTGCCCACCTTGCCGGAAAACGACTTCCACCTCACGCCCGAAGCGCTGGAAGCGCGCATCACCCCCCGCTCGCGGGTGCTGCTGCTGAACACACCTGGAAACCCCACCGGCGCCGTGTTGTCGCAGGCCGAGATCGACGCGATCGGTGAGGTGTGCATTCGCCACGACCTCTGGATCGTGTGCGACGAGGTGTACGGCAGCCTCACCTTCGACGTGCCGTTCTGCTCTCCCTTCGACCGGCCGCACCTACGCGACCGCTCGGTCGCGCTGGCCAGCATCTCCAAGTCGCACGCGCTGCCCGGTTTCCGCGCCGGTTGGGCCGCCTGCCCCCCGGAGATGACACCGCGCCTCACCCTCGTGTCCGAGACCATCTTGTTCGGGCTGCAGCCGTTCCTCGCCGACGCGCTGGTGGTGGCACTCGAGCAGGACCACCCCGAGGTCACGCTGCTGAAGGAAACGTTCCGCGAGCGTGCGCAGACGATGGTCGCTGCGCTGCACGGCTCCACCGGTGTCAGCGTGCATATGCCAGAAGGCGGCATGTTCGTGATGGCCGACATTCGCCCCACCGGCCTCAGCGGCGAGCAGTTCGCCTGGCGCCTGCTGGACGAATTCGACGTCGTGGTGATGCCCGGCGAGAGCTTCGGCCCCGGCGGCGCCGGCCACATCCGCCTCGCACTGACCGTGGAGAGCGAGGTCATGGCGGAGGCCTGCCGCCGCATCCGCGCGCTCGCGGAGCACCTGGTGGGCTGATCAGCTGATCAGCGGCACAATAGTTCCAGCGAACGGATCCGTTCCTCGGCGGTAGGCGACGACAAGGCCACGATCAACTCGTCGGCGCCGGCCTCCTCGGTGAACTGCTCGAGGTACCGCTTCACGGTCGCGGGTGTGCCCACCGCGGTGTAGGTCATCATCCGCAGCACGTGCTGGCCCTGCAGGCTGGCCATGGCGCGATCGAGGTCCTGATCGGTGGCGTCGGTGGGCAGGTTCAAGAACCGTTGCACGCGCCAGCGGGCCGCCGTGTGGAACTGACGTTGCGCAGCGACTTCGTCCTCCGCGCAGATCACGTTGACGGCGGCCATCGCCCGTGGCGCGTCGAGGAACTGCGACGGACGGAAGTCGCGGCGGTACACGGACATCGCCTGCACCAGTAGTTCGGGCGCAAAGTGTGAGGCGAACGCGTAGGGCAGACCGAGGTGCGCCGCCAACTGTGCGCCGTACAGCGACGAGCCGAGGATGTACACGGGCACGTTGGTGCCGGCACCCGGCACCGCGGAAACGCCCGGCACGCGGCTGGTGCTGCCGAGGTACCCGATGACCTCCAGCACGTCTTGGGGGAAGGTGTCGGCGGCCGTATGGTCGCGACGCATCGCCCGCATGGTGGCCTGGTCGCTGCCCGGCGCACGGCCGAGGCCAAGTTCGATGCGGCCAGGATGCAGCGTGGCCAGCATGCCGTACTGCTCCGCGATCACCAGCGGCGAGTGGTTGGGCAGCATCACCCCGCCGGCGCCGAGGCGGATGCTGTTGGTGTGCGCAGCGATGTGTGCGATCAGCACCGCCGGCGACGACGACGCGATCGACGACATGTTGTGGTGCTCGGCGTACCACACCCGTTCGACACCCAACCGCTCGGCGGCTTGGGCCAGCTGCACGCTGGCTGCGAGCGCGGCGGCGGGCGTCTGACCCTTACCGACGATGGCGAGATCGAGCACTGACAGCGGCATCGCCGTCATCCTGCCAGCACTCGCCGCAGATCCGTGACCCGGTTACTCACCGGTAGCGGTCGACCTTGAGTTGTGCTAGAATGACCGAAGAACGTGACGGTGCGTGGTCACCGCTGCGCTGGGGAGGACATCATGATTCGAAACCGAATTCCGTCGGTCAAGCGCGCCGCGCTCACCGCTGCTGCGACCGTCACCGCGATCGGCAGTTTCGTCGGTATCCAGGCAGCCAGCGTCAGCGCTGCAACGCTGCCCCTGGTGACTGTCAGTTGCACGGGACCGTACGTGTACGGCTCCAGCATCAGCTGCACGATCAGCGTCACCAGCCTCAACATCCTCAGCACCACCAAGCCCACCGGCACGGTCAGCCTCGGTACGCTCCTCGGTCGGCTCTCGGCCACGTCCTGCACGCTCAGCCCGACGGCGACGACACGCAAGTCGGCCTGCACCGTCGCCCCCACCGCCCTGGACACCGGCGTGATGGCCCCTGGCGCCACCTATGGCGGCGACAGCAACTTCACCGCTTCTGTCGGCGTGCTGACCTCGCCGGTTCTCGGCTTCAACGTCACCTCCGCTCCGCTGACCATCACTGCCAACAACGCGTCGCGTGATTACGGCACGGCGAACCCCAGCTTCAGCGTCTCGTACGGCACGTTCCAGAACGGGGACGACGAAGGCGACCTGCTCGGCACCCTGTCGTGCAACACCACTGCCGATGCCAACAGCCCGGTGAACACCTACCCGATCACCTGCAGCGGCCTCTCCTCGAAGATCTCGACGATCTATCCGCTGTCCAGCACGCCGCACTACTCGATCACGTACGTGGACGGCACGCTGACCGTCGGCAAAGTGGCGCTCGACATCACCGCGGACGACAAGTCGCGCATTGTGGGCACCGCGAACCCGGCCTTCACGGTGAAGTACTCCACGTTCTCGGCCGGCGATGACGAGACCGACCTCGGCGGAACGCTGTCGTGCAACACCACTGCCGACACCAACTCCGCCATCGGCGACTACCCGATCACGTGCTCCGGCCTCACGTCGGACAACTACGCGATCAACTTCGTGGCCGGCACCCTGCACGTGCTGAACGCCCCCAACGGCAACCTGCCCGGCGGCGGCGGTTCCTACCCGGCCGGTGGC